>JAFUBI010000316.1 GCA_017460285.1 Oscillospiraceae bacterium
ATATCTGTCAGTGGGAAGATGATATACCCATCGGGCAGTTCATTGAGATCAACAGATCCGGGCAGAGTTTCCTTACCTCCACAGAATACCAATGATATGTGGTTTCCGGATTGTCTGTCGGTGACATTGAGATCGATTGGACGAACTACATGACTTACTATGCCCACTACGACATGGGAGTTCCTGAGATCTACGGTACAGACGAAGAAACAGGCTATCCGATCTTCGCTTATACGGAAGACCACGATTTCTGGCTGTACTACACAGGAGATCTCGAACCGATAGGACTGGAACCCATCGCCTGGTCCTTCCCATAACAGCGGAACAACGATATCACAGCCCGAGGCTATCGATGCAGCCTTGGGCTGTTGTTGTATTGAGCGATCGTATTCCTTTGCCGAATCATTGGAGAGAAAGCTTTGAAACAATAAAAGACTTCTAAATCTGGACCGAAAGAGAAGGTCACAGAAAAGTGGCTTCCATCTCCCCACGATACATCTCTAAAACTTGACCCCCTCAATTTTGAGGGGGGTCGATGTATTTGCAATTTTGAACAGTCATGAGCAAAAGTACGAACACCATTCCGTTTCCTGGTCAACAAAGTGCGATCTCATTAGGGCTCGATCCACACTGCAGGGCGGATGAACATCGGGACATGGGTGTAATACTGGAAGATCTCCCCATCCGATGTGATGTACGCGACCATTTTCTCGTCCTGATGATCCGTGCACAGTGTGCGTGTGATCCAGGCACCGCTGCGGGTGTCGTAGTCATAGTACCCGATACCGTTCATGTTGTAGTCCACAGCCTCCGTCACATAAGCGATCCACTTTGAACTGGTTGGCATGGCGTCGAAGGGATACCCGCTTTCCCCAGTATAGGAATCCGTCGCCTCCCCGAGATATTTCTCCACTTCCTGGAAAGACAGAAGAAAGACCTTGTCATCGGTATCGGGATCGTCGGGAAGATCCTGTACAGCAAGGTTGGAGTAGTTCGGTATCACGCTGAGGCTGGGATCGTCCTCAAAATCGCCCCAATAAAAGTATACAAAACATCAGCGAAATAGTCATTGAATCCAAAAAACAACAATGGAATTTTGTATACTTGTTTTCACTCCAATTGTTTATGTCTGATTTCAAACAAAGAGCGGGGAAATTCCCCGCTAAAAATGCCTAGACCTTGCATCTGTTCTGATTCGTTTCTTAAAACACCTCGACTCAGCGCTAAGCGCGTGTTGCTAATATCAGTTGACTTTTTTGCTTTCTTTTTTGAACAGCCAAAAGTGATTCTCCCCATCCTTCGAGTTCGTAATCGTGCAGCCAAGATTTCTTTTCTCGTTCGGATCCTTCTCGTTTTCCATTAAAACCATTGCAAGGACGATGTTGGGGAACGCAGAGTTCTTCTCTTTCTCGTCTGTCACTTTAAAAACGAAATCGTAATCGTAGCCATCATCCAACTTGAGGTAATCGCGGATAAATTCTTTCACAACTTTCCATCCGTGTTTCTCGCAGACCAACTTATAATCGAGATCTTCAAAGAAATCATAATGTTCCTCCATCTCAAGAGGGTCATTCGAGTATTCCTCGAAATTATAATCCTCATAATTTCCTTCTGCTGCCAATTCCTCAAATGAACTGATAACATTGCGGATCATTGTTTCGTAAGTGTCCCTGTCGATCCCAAATTCTTCAGAAGGGTCATATCTCTCCATTTCGAGCAGAACACGCTCCCGGATCCCTTTGATCTTGTCTTTCATCTTTTTCATTTCTGTTTCGTATGACTTCTGAATCTGCAGGATCAGATTTAGTTTTTCCTGTTGTTCCGCGATCTTTTGCTCAAACGCCTTGTAGATCGTCTCATCTGATTGTTCTAGAAGAGATTTGATCTCCTCTATGGAAAAGCCTGCAAGTTGAAGGTCCTTGATCTTAACAAATACAAGTGCTTGTTCATCATCGTAATAACGGTACCCGGACCACTTGTCCACCCTCATCGGCTTCAAAAGATCGATCCGATCATAATAGCGCAGCGTTTGCTCGTTGCACCCACAGAGCTTTGCAAATTCTTTTATCGTCATACTCAAAACCTCCTTGTGTCAGCACTGTATCATTGCAGTGAACTATAAGGTCAATACATACTCTAATATATCTGCATAAGACCCAGGATCTTTCAATGCATCACACACCCATGATCTCCCGGCTCACCCTGTCAGACATCTTCACCGCTCCTACAAGGATCAGCATGTTGAAGATCAGTTCTCCAAAGTAACTCCACACCATGGTTGCAGGAGCTGTCCCGATCTCCACATTGGGAGGTGTAGCTGCAAACACGGAGAAGATCACACAGGACAGGATGATCGCTGCCCCTTCCAAACAGGATGCGGCAAAACTTCTCAGAAAACTTTTCCCGATCTCCTGAGTGGGCTCCCCCGCAAAGGAAGATAGGGGCACCGGGGCTATGGCAGCAAAGAGAAACAGTTTGAAGAACCTTCCGTATACCGTGAGCACCATCGTGAAGGACAGCACCCACACCGCCAGTGAACAGATGAGGGCGATCGCCCAGAGAGGGATGGATTCCAGGAAACCGCATCCCTCTATAGCGTCCACCATCTCCTGGGGAAGCTCCGTTCCCGCCCCTCCCAATGCCGCGGTACTTTCCGCTATGGTTCCGATCATTCCCGAAACGATGTTCAGAAAAGAGAGCAAAAGTTCCATGCTGTGTGAGATCACAGCTTTCGAGATCGCGAAACGGAGAAAGGGTCGGAGAGCATGCTCTGGTCTTCTCAGTTCCGCGAAGGAACCGGTATTTCTCATGACGTCCGCCACAAAGAACAGCACCAGCAGCGCATAACCCACTGCCTGCATACTTCCATGTATGCTCTCTACCACCGTCCAGATGGTCCCTCCCCGGAACTCGGTGGGGCTCAACCGGACAAGGGTATAGATCTCACCCAACATCTCATCCCAGACAGCCAATGCTTTGTTCAGGTTCTGTACGATCCAGTTTTCCGACATCTCGACTCACCTCCTTCCGGAAAACGGATCTTTTTAAGTTCCAATGATGAGGTTCAGGATCTCCCGGGTGAAGGTGATGACGATACCTCCCGCCAAAGTGAGGAACCCGTTGGATCTCTGGGAAGGGTCGTGGCTCTGCAGGGAAAGCCCTACCTGCACGATCCCCCATCCCAAAAGGATGAGCCCCACAGAGCGGATGAGCCCGAAGATAAAATCACTCAGGTTGTTGATCACCGAGATGGGATCCGTCTCCGCCGCGAACACCGGATTGCTAAAGCTCAAGATCAAGAGGAGAGACAGGAACAGGGGCGCTGCCTTTCTCCACCTTCTTTCTTCCAATGGACCTCTCCCGCTCTTCTCCGGACGGGGGCTTTTTGTTCTTGTTCTTTTCCTCATTTTTTGTATATTCATTGATCGACTTCTCCTTATATTCTCTGTCTTTTTCTTCCATATACTCATAGATCTGAGTTTCTGTAACTATGAACAATCGCTGTGAAATTTCTTCCAACTCCTCTACCGCCTCGGTAAGTTCTGCCGGTCTCACGGATCCGAAGCTTTTTGTGTCTTCCCCGTATTGAAAAGGTCCCGCTCCTCCATCTGCTGTGCGGATCAGGTCCCTGTGACGAAGGATGTCGTATATGAGATCCTTCACCGGTCTTTCTCCCCGAATGAACAGCAGGGCATATCGGTTGTCCAACTGTCGGATCTCATCCGGAGCGAGGAGAGACCTCCCCGTGATCTGCAGGCTTTCATTTCCTCCGCCCCGGGATCCTTTGGAACTGGACCGGATCTTCACCCCGATGGTCTCCTTGCCCAGCAGTTTGGAAACGTATTCGTGGGTGGACTCCTCGTTGCCTCCCAGATACAGGAAAGTGTCACAGTTCCCCAAGATAGACTCCCACTGCTTTTCAAAGAGGGCTTTCAGCTGTGCCATGCTCTGGATGAGGATGGAGACCGAGATCTCCCTGGAGCGCATAGTAGCCAGAATCTTGTCGAAAGAATCCGGAAGTGCCACATTAGCGAATTCATCCATGAGAAAGTGGACGTGTACCGGAAGGGCTCCTCCGTGGACCGTGTCTGCCCGATAGTACAGTTGCTGGAACAGCTGTGTGTACAACAGTCCCACAATGAAGTTGAAAGAACTGTCGTTGTCCGGTATGACGGCGAAGACCGCCGTTTTCCTCTCTCCCACCAGATCCAGTTCCATCTCATCACAGTTGGTGATTCCTGTGAGACTGTTCAGGTTGAACTTCTCCAATCTCGCCAGCAAAGTGATCTGAATGGATTTCAGGGTCTTGGCTGCCCCGGAGCGGTAACTTCGGTAGTATTTGAGAGCGATGTGATCGGGATCCTTGTTCTCCAAGCGGGAGAACAGTTTGTCCAAAGGGGACTGGTAACTGTCGTCGTTCTCCTTGACCTCTCCTGCACGGATCATGAAAAGCACGGTGGAGAAGTTCTGTTCCTCCTCCCTCGCCTCGTATTTCAGGTAAAACATGAGCGCAGAGAGAAGCATCATCCCTGCCTGATCCCAGAAGGGATCCTGTCCTTTTCTTCCCCCGGCGGATGTGTTCTGGTACAGGTTGGTGACCAGACGCTGAACATCGTTGTCGTCCTTGAGGTAGACGAAGGGGTTGTAGGAATGGCTCCGCTCCATATGAATGAGATCCAATACCCGAATCTGGTACCCCCGTTCCTGTAGGAGTTTGCCGGTATCCCGCACCAATTCCCCTTTCGGATCCAGCACGATCAGGCTGTTCTGACAGGAATTCAGGATATTCGCTTTGGCGTAATATCTTGTTTTGCCAGACCCAGATCCGCCACAGACCAGCACATTGAGATTTCTTCCGTGCCGTTTGCTGTTGAGACCCATACGCACGTTTCTCGTGAGGGTCTTGTTTCCTTCTTCTCCCTTTCCCGCATACTTCCTATTCAGCACATGGGGATCTCCCCATCTTGCGGACCCGTGTTCCTCCCCATTTCTCATATTCTGTTTGCTGCTTAGCAAAGCAGCGGCTGAGACCAGATACATGACAAGAAAGCAGAGTGTAGATCGGACACTGTTCTCACGTATCCGTATCTTCCAGGGGGAAGAAAAGATATCCTCCATAGACTGCAGAAGAGAGATGAGACCTCCTTCCCACACCGAACAGAGACGAAGCCCGAACCAGGTCACCGGGATTACTCCCAAAAGGACCAGTGTCCACTTTATCCTTTCCTCCTGTTCTCTCATGTGTCCCTCCTATACTGCTTTCTCCTCTGCCGGAACGAGAGCGCTTCTTTCCTTTTCCAGGTAAGAATCCATCCCCGCCTGAATAGCGTGGGAAAGGTATCTCATCTGCGAAAGTGTCTTTTTCACCCCCTCCGCGTCCATATCCCGGAACTTCTTCGGGAAATCATGGAACAGAGAATCCTCCTCCGGGATATTCCACCTTCTGCACAGGATATAGGACGCACCTTTTGCGATGAACTCACTGGGGCCATCCATGCGTTCTCCCTGAGACAAGAAAGCCATGGCAGCCTCACGGGACACCTCCCTCATGAGGTCTTTCACCATCCCGGAGTGGTTGATGACGAGCACCTTCTCTTCCGGTAGATACCTGGCGGACACCGGCTTGTCCTGACCCAAATCCTCCACCTTTACGGGGCAAGGCACTGTGGCGAAGAGCGCCGTGAGTGTCTTCTCCGACACAGGCTCCTGCTGTTCCAGTCTTGGTCTTCTCACCACCACCTGAGAGATATCGAAGACCTTTTTCAGGTCGTATCGGATGCCCTTTGTCCCATCTCTCTTGGTATAGATGCTACCCGGATGGAAGACAGAGACTCCAGCTGCACCTCTTCGAATGAAGCCTCCTCTCTCTTTCCAGGTGGCATAGTCCTGAAGGTCCGTAGCACTTGGCATCTGTCCCGCAATGAGCAGAATATTTCCAGTGGAAAACTGGGGACAGCGGCTCTGGATGTTCAGCACCTCACGGAGGATGGTGCCGTTGTCCCGGCAATTCTCCGCTACCTGGCGCACCATCTTAAATGCTTCTTGTCTCTCCCTCTCCTTTTTCTCCGCCCATTCCTTCTTGTCCAGTGGCGGTACCAGCGCTTCCGCAGTTGTTCTGTTTTGTATTACTTCCTGTATTGGTGTCATATGTTTGTTCCTCCTGTTTTTCAAAAAAAAGAACCGAGGATCGACTTCGGCAAGAAGTGGTTCCATCGGTTTTGATAGTGATAGATTATTCAATTGTTGTGTCGCTATTCCATAACATCTTAGTTTCTTAATAGATACAAAATCCTATCGATATTTTCTTGCCTCAAGCATGAATGAAGACAAGAACTGAAACTACTCTAAAAAGATTGACCGTCGCCGTATTAAAAAACTACTATGCTATTGTATTGATATAAGTTTCTAGTTTTTGGATGTAATGGATTATCTCATCGAAATCGGGGTAGTTTCCAAAAATCATGGCATGCATTTTTGCGTAATCTGAACGAAGCTGATTCATACTATGTTCAGCTGGGACAAGTTTTAATGATCCTAACCTTGCGTGATCATATTGTGCCCATTTCCTTGGATAAAAAGTTTTATTAAATTCTACAACTTGGTTTAATAATTCTTTCTGAACAAGGGCCTTCTCCAATACACCCTTCTGCGCCATACAATATAGGTCATAATAATGGCGTGAATATCTCTCAGGTACTCTAGACGTCTCCGGACGATGAGCCTCTTGGTGGAGTATGACAGCTTTCTCCCAGAAAGTTCTTTCTGCCGTTGTTGCCCGAACCTGTGTAGATTTCTGTTTGAAAACTCTAGGATAATAATCAACAGCGTAGGGGTGAATGTCAGCTATTTGAGTTGGCGTCCAAGCGGCAAGAGCACCTATCTCAAGTCTAATCTCCTGAAGAATGGAAGCATCTTCAAAAGTACGGGGGTACCCGAACTTGACAGTTCCTGGCTCAAAGTCGTCAATATGAAGAGTGAATGATTTCCCGATTAAGTTAGTCATATCCATATTGAATACCGGGAGAAATGTATTTTTTAGAAAATAGGCAACACGATTTAAAGATTCTTCAATGAATTTCTGTTGCTGAGTGTTGGATCTATTTTCCCATGGCTCATCATATCTATACCCTACAGTCCTCCAGTCCAATATCAAATCTATATCCTCAGAAAAGCGATCGATCATACCATATACTTTAGATAAACTTGTCCCTCCTTTAAAGGCGAAGTTTTTTTTCCATTGTGACCTATGAAACAGATAATCAAGAGTAAAGCAAACCCAAAAATCCTTTTCTACAATAGCAGCATTCATGCCCATTTGAGCTGCAGTATTTTGAAAAAGTACTTCGAGTTCTCCCCGAGGGAGTTTAGCAACTTCATACATTAATTATCACCCTTCCTCTCTACAGATTTCTTTGATAACCTCATGTACCCAATTAATTGTATGACGAGTTTCTAAAAGCACAGTTTCATACTCTTCTGAAGAAATCCTTTTCCTAATTAATAGTATGTCTGTATTGCTAACATTTTTTTGACCTATAGCCTTTAATGCCTGAATCAGAAGAAGTGTCTTTTCAGACATTCCTTTTACTTGACTGTCTGAGCGATGTGAGAATGTTAACTTAACTTTTCCGAAGGAATAATCCTTGTATGGTCCACTACTAATATAAGACCAGTTAGCCGGGACTTGAGTGGACAAACCTAGTAGGTTCAAAGCAGTATTACCACTAGCTGAAATGGTCCAATTGTAGTTTCGAGCAATAGCATGAGCTATAGAATCAGGATTAGGAGCAGCATATTCCTGAAGAAGACTACTGTACATTGGCTTGTCATATACCCCACGAAGTACTCGACGCAGTGTATTATTCTTTTCCAAGCGAGCAATAGTTTTTTTAGCAGTTTCATATTCTGCTAAGTCTGTGAAATCAGATATAACAAATGCAGAACCATATGAAGCTTCATCAATCCGTTTTGAAATC
>JAFUBI010000317.1 GCA_017460285.1 Oscillospiraceae bacterium
TCTTGTCTTGTCTTGTCTTGTCTTTAATGCCGTACATTTCACCGCATTCTGTTGTCAACTTGGCGTCAACTTGACGACAACTTGACGACAACTGGTTGTCAGTTCGCCGCCAACTCGACAGCAAAGGCTTTCCTTGAGCCTGATCGAAGGTGTAAGCACCGTTTATTTTCGTGTACAGTTTTCCGCGTTCCTCCTCATAGTCGCTTTTGGCTATACGCTCCGGTCGCAGTTGGTTGTTCATGAGCCAGTGCTTAATAACGACCACCCCGCTCTCGAATCCTAATATGAACCGCTTCGCCAGCAACATCTTGAGGTCGTCCTCGGCTGCTCCGATCATCCTCATGATCTTCTTAGGAGCCGAAACAAAGCCTTCATCGTCTGCGTTTAAAGCGAGATGAAAATATAAATTCTGAGCGCTCGCACCCATGTCCAGAAAAGCATCACTTTCAACTACTTTTCGAGAGAACATTCTCTTGTCTCGCAGCATCTTTTCCTCCTGTTTAATCGATATAGTTTTTGAAAAATATCCGCATCCAGTCGTCCATGCTCCATCCTTGCTCTGCCATGACTCGCTTCTGCGTTTCCTCCCTGAGCCATTTGTAGTTAGCAGGATGTTGGTGGAAGTCTTCGTGGCAGGTGCGGCAGCAGTATGCCACCGCACCCCACTGGTCGCTGATGTGTCTCGATGTTCCTCCGAACACGTGATGTGGTTCACACCAGTCTTCCCTTCCGCAAATTGCGCACACTGTCCTCCTGGATCCGCTGAATTTTGCCTTTCCCATTAGAACGGCAGGTCGGAGTCATCGCTTATGACTTCATAACCATTCTCAGGTTCTTCCTGGCGCGGCTCTTCTTTGGGCTTCGCTTTGTCTCCGCAGAACGAGATCTCATTTGCTATAACTTCATAGATTGTTCGCTTGTTTCCGTTCCGATCCTCATAAGTCCTCGTCTCCAGGGAACCTGTGACAGCGATCATTTGTCCTTTTGAGAAGTACTTGTCAACAAACTCCGCGGATCCTCGCCAGGCGACGACCGGGATGAAGTCTGTCTTTCGTTCTCCGTTCACCTGGTAGTTTCTTTCGACCGCTACGTCGAAGGAACAAACTGCCAGTCCTGATGTGGTGTGTTTAAGTTCCGGCTCTTTGGTGAGCCTTCCCATGATGGTGATAAGGTTGATCATCTTCTCTCCTTCTCTCTTTCGATAAGTTCTTCAATCTCCCGAGGAGTCATTGTTTCGATTCCGACCTGCTTGCATTCGTCGACTGTTCCGTCGATAAGTGTCCCCATCTCGTCCGCATCCATCTGCGAAGATCCGAGCAGAAACATATACAGTCGGTAATCCCGACCATTCTTTCCGGTTACGACTGAGGAGGTCGGCTTCAGGTGCAAAGTCTCGCTTTCGAGTGTCTCTTCAAATGCTTCCTCTGTTTCCGGAACCATGGCATATTGATCGGACGCGATCACGACTCCATATCGCCTCAGCAGGATGTTGTGCATCCTGCTTTTGCTGGCGCTCATCGTCTTGGCGAGTTTGTTTACAAGCACCCAGTAATAAGCGTTTGCGGAGAGTGTCCTTTTCTCCGACCATTTTTTCAAATCGACGGTGACCTGTTTGTCTTCCAGGGCGAGGACGGTTCGCTCCGCCTCTCTTGCGTCATCAAGAACTACAAGGTCGAGATGGATGTGCCTGTCGGTCGGGTTGTAATAGATCTTCGGCTGTTCTCCTCTCATTTGCTTTTGCTTCCCTTCTGCTTCGCTTCCATCTGTTTGATCCATTTTTCAGTCAGCATCGTTGTCCATCCTTTAGGGTCTCCATAAGTCTTGAGCGTTTTGTCCCACTGTTCCTCCGTGCACATCGCTTTGAGCTTCTCCACCAGTTCCTTTGAAGGCGGAGCCATCCTTGCTTTCTCTTTTGCCTCTTTGGCATCCAATTCGTCCGAGGAGACTTTGTCGGGGTCTTCTCCTGTAGGAATGGCAAAGGTTCGGAGCCACATGTATTTGAAGGCATAAGTCATCGCCTTGCCGGATCCTTTGTCTTGGGTGTCCGCTCCGTCTCCGCAGGATGCGATTGCGATTGAATCTCCGGTTTCTGTGTCCACCATCTTGTAGAGGACATCGACGTGCGAAATGTTCCCGATTCTTGTCCATGTCATTTCTACTGGGAAGACGACGAGGTTGTATTTGAGGAGCTCCGCTCTCATGATGGTGGTTACCTTTTCCTCCGAGATCGCTTTGTATTTAGTCGAGGCGAACTCCACATGATCATCTTTCGCCAAATATTGGACATCCTTCATGATCGCAGAGATTTTTTCGTATATGTTCATCACTGTGCCTCCTTAAAACATCGAGATCTGGTCGCTGATGTTTTCGAGTTCGTATTCTCCGGACTCGTTCATGATCAATGCGAGATCCGGATTCGAGAAGGAGCCCTTGTTCTTTGACTTCGATGTCACGCTTATGGTCGTCTCATAATCGTATTCGAGCCCGAGAGTCGATTGCTGCGTCTTCGGGTTCCAAACATTGAGAAGCGTGAAGTCGATCTTCAGGGAAAGCGTTCCGGCTGTCGCCTGCTTCGAGATCATCGTGTCGAGCGCTTCCTTGATTGCAGCATTGAGGTCGATTTTCACTTCCGATAACGGATAATTATCTAACTGCAGAGTGTCTCTGCTTTCGTTGATGTCGGTCACTTGCATAATTGCTTTATTCTCCTTTTCTGTCGGGTTTTGATGACAACAAATTGTTGTGTAATACGTCTAATGGTAGGATCTTCGGATTGTCTTCCATCCAGTCTGCGAATTCCTCGATGTAGGTCTTGCAGAAGTCTCTCACTTCCAGGTTGTCGTTGTCGTTGTAGTCGAACCGGAGGATCTCGAGTGCTGCTCCTTGGTAATCTCCGAAGTGCTCGTCAAACGCCTCGGTGAGATCCGGATCCTGGAGGATGAAATTCAGCCCCGGTTCGAATCTGTAGAGCATATCGAACAGGCAATCGTGGCAATAAAGGGAGCCCTTGAAGTGGTGAAGGACTTTGTCGTTGTCATACAGCGGCGCCTCGTGCGCCTGGCACCTGCAGCAGTAGTCGACTTCTTCCCAGGGTTCGTATTTGATGAACATCAGAACATTACCCCCAAATCCGGAACATCGAGCGTGCTCAATGCGTCGAATAGATCCGGCAACACGTCCGGGTCAATGCTGCAGAAGTTTTCTCCATCCGTTCCGCAGATGATGGCATCTCCTGCGATGTAATCGACCGCTTCTCCTCCGGTTGTGATCCAGAAGTTTTTCGGTTCGGATCTGATCTTCCCTTCCTCGTTGCAAATGATGACGGTGTGGCTTCCGATGTCCACGACTTCGATATATCCGCCGACGATTCTTTGCAATTCCTCGAGTGTGTTCTCTATCGTCTTCACCTCCGGTGTTCCTCCCACCGGTTTTAAAATGCATGTAAGGTCTTTCATTTGAGTTCCTCCTCCGTGATAAATTCAAAACTTGTTTTGATCTCTTCGACCTTCTCCTCTACTTCCGGGAGAAGGTTCCAAAGCATCAACTCTTCGAGCGTCATTTCTTCCTGGTCTTTCCTGACCAACCCTTCGGCTGCAGTGATGATCTCATGAGCTCGTGCCAGGAGCGCTGCTGCCTGTTGGTCTTTCAGGTTCCTGGATGACGTTCTCGACATTCCTTTTGTGTTGCTCAGTACTCCCCATCCTTTGCATCTCATCGAATGGATAAGATCTCGCACATCCTTCGTGTGGTTATAGCCGAGCGCCTGAGTGAGTTGCCGTTGTGTCATGCTTCTCCTCCTTATCTCAAACCAAGCGCCAGGAGGAAGTTGACCACTATGCAGTAGATCTTCCAAAAGGCAACGCTCGCAGGAAGTACTATGAAGACGACTCTACGGAATAGAAACTTTTTGTCTTCTGTGCTAAAATTTGATTGATTCATTGAGATAACTCCTTTCTGTGAATCGACCATCGGTGCTGCACTCCGCCGGTGGTCTTTTCTTTTGCTACCGTCCTTAATTTCTCTAAGGTTTTAGAGTAAAAAAATATTGACCGATGTCTTCTGCCTCGATGTCGAGGACTTGAGCACACCGTAGGATCACATCGCTCGTGAATGGTTTACCATGCAGAAGCCTTGTCCCGAAATATGCAGTATTTATGCCTATTTTAGGCGCTAATTCTGCACGAGTGATGCTCATCTCCGCCATCCTTCCGACCACTTTGGAATAGTCAAAGCAGGCGCTTGAGTTCGCCATCTCGTTTCCTCCTTTCGTTTTGATGTTTCAATCTTAAACTTTAGTTTCACTAAAATCAATAGCGAATTTTAGTTTTTTTAAAATTTCTATTATTTTCTCTAAAATTGCGATATAATGAACCCGACAAATATAGGAGGTCACGATAATGGGTAAAACATTCGCAGACAGGCTCCGTTGGGCTATGGAACGCAAAGGCATTCGACAGGTTGATTTGTCTAAATGGACAGGACTCTCTGACGGTATGATCTCGCAGTATCTCTCCGGGATGTCCGTTCCTCGTGAGGAGAACCTCAAAAAAATCGCATACGTTGTCGGAGCTTCTCCGGCGTTCCTTCTTGGCTATGAGGACACCCAGGTCGGATTCCAAACGCTCGACTCTGTTTATTCTCTTCTAACTTTCGACGACAAAAAGAAAGTTCTCGAGTATGCTGAGATGTTACTCGATAAGGAGCAGCGCGATGTACAAGGATAATCGTGGGCTATGGCGTGAATATATCGTTGTGAATGGTAAGAGGAAATACTTCTCTGCCAAAAACAAAAAAGAACTTCTGTTGAAGATTGCAAAGTACGACATCGCTAAAAAGGAAGAGTTAAAGTTTTCTTTCGTCGCGGAAGCCTGGCGAGAGGAAAACTGGGACAGGCTGATGTTCGGGTCTCTCCGGACTTACGATCCGTGCTACAGGCGAGCGGTCGAGGAGTTTGGAGAGATGGATCTTGAGGAGATCACTCCGAAACTCGTCCAGTTGTGGCTCCGGTCTTTGGCTGAGAAGTATTCCGCTAAGACGGTCGGCAATCACAAGAGCATCGTGTCCCAGATCTTCGATTTTGCCTCCCTGGAATTAAACCGGGACATTGCGAATCCTTGCGACCGTGTTAAACTTCCACGATGCCGCGAAAAAGGCACCAGAGAGCCGATTTCGGATCGTGATCGTCAAGTTATCCTTTCGATAAATAAGGACGGCTTTCAGTTGCCTTTTCTGTTGTTCTTCACTGGACTCCGGTGCGGTGAGGCTCTCGCTCTCCAAATGAAGGACGTTGATTTTGAACACGATCTGATCCACGTCACGAAGGCTGTCGTACACGTCCATAATCAGCCGACGATTTCTACTCCGAAAACGCGGAAAAGTGTCAGGGCGATTCCTCTATTGCCTCAACTAAAAACGCGCCTCCTGGAGTTGAATTTGTCGCCTGACGATTACATTGTCGGCGGATCTCGTCCGCTCACCGAGTCGATGCTCAAAAAGCGATGGGATAAATGGTGCCGGGAGAACGATGTGAAGTTTGACCGGCATTCGCTCCGGCACACCTTCGCCTCTGTCCTCTTTGAGGCAGGAATCCCTCCCAAGTCAGCGCAGGAGATCCTGGGGCACGCTCAACTCTCCACGACGATGGATATTTACACCCACATCTCGGAAGAAAAGCAAAAAAAAGAATTTGCGGCTCTCTCCTCCTACTTCGAAAAAATGGCATAAAAAAAGAAGCCTCCCGGATCTATTTCCGAGAGGCTATTTTTGGTGCGACCAGGTGCGACTTTGGTGCGACAAAGTGCGACTGATTTCTATCGATTTTGCTAAAGCCACTAAAGTTTTTGTGAAAGCCCGAACAGCGCCAAAGCGCTATAAAATAGGAAAAAACCGCTATTTCTAGCGGTTTTAGTTTTGGTCGGAGTGGCGAGGTTCGAAGAAGTGACCATTCCCTATTTTCAGGCACTTTTTCGCCTTAGTGCGACTAAAGTGCGATTTTGTTCTTTTTAGCGGGCTAATTCTGCGAGATCTTCGGCATAAATTGCGACCTGCTTTTTGAGGTTTTCGAGTTCCTCTTGAGTCTCCTTCAGAGCCTTCAAAACTTGGTTAAGGATCTCGGAGTTGTCTTCCGGTTCTATTACTTCGACGACCACACAAGGGACAATCAGATCCGTCGCTTTCGCTTCGATCGTTGCCTTTTGGTTCGCTGTGCAGACGCCGGTAGAGATGTAGCCGTTTTCTTCCTGGTATTCTACACCCAGGGACTCGAGAAGTCTTTCGAAGGTCTTGATGTCTCCCTTGGATGCGAATCCGATTATCAACTTATAGAGCATTTTGTCTTCCTCCTCCAGTCTTCTGTTGACTTCTGCGGCGATCCATGGGAACTTGCTCTTCATGTAGTTCCCAGGGCATGCTGTGGCGACAAAGTAGTTGTGCTGCGTCAGGTTTCCGGTTGCGTCTCCTGTGAAGTTGAGCCTCGGGATGTTGTTCCTTTGGCAGATGTCGACGCAGAGATCCACGAGCTTGTGAAGGACGGCATCGCTGACGTGCCAGTCCGGCTCTCCTCCGTCGTTAGCGACTTCGATGTTGATCGCTCTGTGATCGTTGTCGTAATCAGCGGAGCACCAGGCTCTGTAGTCCTCTTCGGCGTACATCCCAACCCGGAGGGAGTTGTCGATTCCGTAATTCGACGCCGCCTGCCTGGTTTGGAAAAGTTCGCCGCACTGCTCAACCGTCAGCCTCCCTGCCATGTGGTGGATCGTGATCTTCGTGATCGGATAGACTCTCGGCGATTTGTGCGGGCTGATCCGGATATAGTCGACGAGAGGGCTATTGCTCATCGTCCTCTCCTTTTCCGTCCTCGTATACTCCGTTCCCGAGCCCCTTGTAGTATTGGCTTGAAGAGATGCCGAGGAAACTGCCGAGGAGCGTGCACACCACGACGATGGTGCCTGAGATTTCGTTCGGGTACGGGAAGCCCCATATTTTTGCAAGCCCTACATAGGCGGCTCCGATTGCGGGAAGTCCGACCATGTTGAGCCACTTTAGCACGTCATACACTTTTGAGTTCATTTTAACTTCTCCTTTATCCATTTTAGGTCTGTCGTAATTTCGGTCAACGTTAGCGTATTCTCGACGAACTTCTCTCCATAGTTGTTATGTTCGTCGAGCCGTCTGTCCGTGTTATCGAGGCGCTTCTCTATCCTGTCGAGCCGTTCTTCGAGACGCTCGTCACGGAGCGCTTGGTTCTTCACCATATCGTCGTAACCGTCTTTGATGCCTTTGAGGGATTTGAAGAAGCCTATAATCACGCCGATGATGGTGATAGCCTCTATTATTTCGTTCAGTGTAATGTTTTCCACTTCTTCCCTCCTATGCGGCTGTACTAGTTCCGATAGTAGTGTTGTTGAGCGTGTATCTGTTCGTGGCTACAGAGTACCTATAAACACCCACAGCCTGTACCCTAACAGTCGCTAATTGAGCCGCTGTTTTTCCGCTTATATTAGCAGTAAGCGTCCTGTTAATATTGCTCGTGTTACTCGTATATGTTGCTAAAGTCATCGTGCTGTTATCTGCGAATAACAGTTGAATAGTAATAGACCAAGAATCTCCGGATATATTGGCGCTAGCCACATTTCCTGAAAAAGGAATTGACAAAGTGCTGAAGCCCCCCAAATCAGTCCATGTGCAATATGTTGCTGTTTGGTTTGTACTAATGTTATTCCACGACACAGAACCGCCAGTTAAAGTCCTCCGCTTCTTCCACACCTCAACCGCCTCCGCTCCGTCCAGTGCGACTCGTATAGCGGACAGCGATGCTGAGGCTCCGTCAATCGTTACTGGCGCGGAACCACCGTTAGCGAAAGTGTCACCGTTTAAAATGATTGGCATAGCCTCTCTCCTTATTCGTAAGTGATGGTGAGCACGTCACCGCTCAGGCTCATCGTCAGTTCCTTGTTGACCACTTTGCCGAGCCCCACATCGCTTTTAGCGAGCGTGACCGCGCCTGTCTTGCCCGCAACGGATGTGACGGTGTTCTTCTGCGCTCCTGTCTCAATCGTCGCCAGTTTGGTGGTGATTGGTTCAAGCATGGACGTGACCTGATTGAGAACGCCTTGAGCGCTCTCAAGCGTGTCGTAAGTGACGGTGAGGTTGGAGATGTCTGTCGGTGTGATGCTGTACGTCGCCAACTCCATTTGGTAGATTGAGCCGGAGCCGTTGATGTCTTCCTGTGTCAGTGCCGGAAGTGTGGACGCCTGCTGTGTCATGAACTGGATGGTGCCGTTTGTGGCGTCCAATTGAATGAGCAATCTTCCGTTTGTGCTTCCGCTTGCGGGTGCAGAGGCTTCAATCGTCTCGGCGGTTACACCGAAAACGCACCCCTTGATGACTCCCCATCCTGTGGTAACGATTAAGCTCGTGCCGGATGTGTTGATTTGGATGCCATCGGCAACTCCTACGGAATTCATAAGCAAGAATTCGTAGAGCCTACGGTCGACGACTGGCGTCACTAATCCGTTCCCTGAACTTTGGCTGTATGGTACTTGATATGCTGTTATCATGTGCTTTCTCCTTTATTAGTTCCCGACTGCAATCCACTGAAGTGCGGGTGAACGTGATGCTGTATCGCCGTTGAATATCCTCGCTGTAAAGCCTGTCGTTGAGTTAGCCGCAACCGAAACGCAACATCTTCCGAATGTCCCCACTGTTGAACTTGAGTAAAATCCTACTACTATCACGGGAACCTCCGTAAACGCTTCATCGAATGTGAACGCCACATCTTTGTAGCCCCCGCTTGCTGTGACTACACCGCTAGTAGTGCCACTCTGTATTTTCTTCGGGGGACGCACTATTCCGCTCGCCATTATTCCTCACCCACTTCCGTTGGCTCTTCTGTTGGTCTACTGAAGATCTCCTGCCTGACCATTCTGCCATCGCTTGCGAGCAAGTGTGCGGAGTGATAAGGAAGTTCACTCACTGCCGCCGCCGCACAGATGGTGTAATACTTCGCCAATGCTTGGTTTTCGTCTTCGAAATGGTCATACAAAAGCCCTCGGCTTCCGTCTGCTCTCAATTGATTTTCAATCGTTGTGTAGAACATCTTTTATCTCCTTAATTCGTTTTGTCGGCGAGCGTGACATTGGCTGTGGTTGCTGTCGTGCACGTTCCTGTAAAAGCGATATATCCGCTGTAGGAAGTCCACGACACATCTCCGCTGATTGCTGAGGCATTGGCAAAGGTACACTCAAGCACGATGGTGTTTGTTGTTATATTCGCATCTGTGATGCGGAGTATCTCGGCGTTGCTTGCGGCTGACACGCTCTGTCCGCTGTAGTAGCGAATGGAGCCCGCTCCACCGCTTGCTCCATACTTAATGCCATACACCCTGATGCCTGCATTGCTGAAACCGCTCTTGCTGAACTTGGCAATTTTCAGCGATGAACCGCTCATCTGCACCGTCATGATGATGTACCACGACGTGCTGTCGGTAGCGTTCCACGATATATCGAACGTCTGCCCGCTGATTGCTTCATACGGAACGAAGAACGGCTTGTACTCTGTGCCGTTCCAAATCATGAGTTCGATAGCGTCAAAACTGTCTATCGAGTCCGAAAGAGTGACCGTGCCTGTTCCTGTGACGTTTCCTGTGTAGAGTCGAGTAGCGACACCGTGTTTGCCGAGAAAGATGCTTTCCTTTAAGCCGTAAATGTAGACAGGAATCCAGTATGTATTATTGGTTGAGCCGTTGTAACTGCCTACTCCAAACTCGACACCTGTATTGCTGACCGTCACTCCCCTTGTAAGGTAATTCGTGCCGCCATTCGGTTCAAAACACGATGTTTGCATCCCTTTATAGCAAATGACTGGTTTTCTCATTGAGCCGCTTGACGGTGCGAGTTTCGGCACTACTATTGCGGCTACATAGTCGCTCAAATCCAATGAGATTGTCTGCGCCGCAAAGTTTGCTGATGGCGATGGATTCGTCCACAGCAAGTCCATGATGGTGTCGCTTGTGGTTCCTGTGCCGCCTCCGCCTACAGCATGTATCGTTCCATCGCTGTCGATGGTGATGGTCGTGCCGTCGGGCATAACCAATCCTAAATCGCTTGTGCTTGCCACATCTGTGGTGTTCACCTTACCGTCCAGTGCGGCTTGAGTAGCGGTGGAGATTGGTTTGGCGAGGTCGCTCGTGTTGTCCACGTTACCCAAACCGACATCTGTTTTCGACAGCGTGACTGCGCCTGTGCGCCCTGCGACTGAGGTAACTGTGTTGACCTGCGCACCGCTCTCTATTCCGTCTAACTTATTTTTGAGCGTGTCGGTGAAGTCGTTGGCGGATAGTCCCTTGCCGCTCTCCTTGTCGACCTTGTTGTCGAGTGCCGTTTGAGTCGCTGTTGAGATTGGTTTGTTTGCGTCGGAGGTGTTATCCACATTTCCCAAGCCGATGTTCGCCTTAGTGATGTTGACGTTACCAACGCGATAAGTAGACTCGCTGTTGCCTTTCACGCCTGTGACTGTGTTCACCTGTGCTCCCGCCTCAATCCCCGCAAGTTTGTTTTTTTCCGCCGTGGTGTAATCGTTAGTCGACAAGCCCTTGCCTGTTTCCTTATCGACTTTGTTATCGAGGGCGGCTTGAGTAGCCGTGCTGATAGGCTTATTAGCGTCGGACGTGTTGTTGACATTTCCTAAGCCGATATTAGCGGGAGTAAGATTGACGTTGCCTGTGCGGTATGCGGTTTCAGCGTTTCCCTTAACGCCTGTGAGCGTGTTTACCTGAGCGCCACTTTCGATGCCGTCGAGCTTGCTCTTCAGCGTGTCTGTGAAATCATTTGCAGACAAGCCTTTGCCCGTCTCTTTATCCACTTTATTGTTCAAAGCGGTTTGTGTAGCGGTGCTTACAGGTTTGTTTGCATCCGATGTGTTGTCTACGTTACCGAGTCCCACATTCGCTTTGGTGATGTTCACATTACCAGTGCGGTATGCGCTTTCGTTCCCGCCTTTAACGCCTGTCACGGTGTTCACTTGCGCTCCGCTTTCGATGCCCGACAATTTAGAAAAGTCGGACGACGACATCAAGCCGTCTGCGGATGCGGTGGCGAGTGAGTAGGTGGTGTCAGTGAACTTAGCGTCGGCGGGGACGTCGGAGTTGACAGTGTGGTTGTTTACTTTATCCGCATTAAACGAGGATGGTAACCACGACACGACTGCTCCGTTGGAGTATTTGAACATCGGGTGGAACGGGTGAAGGGCGATTGTGTAGTTTCCTGTCGCTTCTCCGATATACATGTACACATAGCCGTCGTTAGCCGTCGGGAGTGTTTGTGTTGCCCAATCATCTGCCAAATACAAGAGCCCGTCTGCTTCGTTATATGTGAACTTAAAATATAATGGATAGCCTTGCAAAAAGTTTGAAGTTAAGTTAGCCGAATAACGAACGTCAACGCTATTGGTGCACATATAAGTGTTTGACAAATAGTTGCCAGCGCCGTAAGAAGAGTTTGTGGCGTAATACCAAATCAAACCCGGAACAAAGCCGTTAGTGTTTTTAGGTTTAGCAGTTCCAGTACCTGATGTTGTGGTTAACGCTTCATAAGTCCCCTCGCCATTTTGCATAAATAAGCAATAGTTTTTTACACCGTTTCCACCAACCATAAAGCCCGCAAGCATTACTTGGTTATAAGTGTTTCTATCGCCTGTATGCGTATTACCTTGGGTTATTCCGTCATACTCTGCTTGAGCATTATAGTTTGTCGAGCCTGTTCCATCCGCATTAGCGTACAGGAACATTGAATCAGCAAACTCAACTGTGCAGTTCCTTGTCTCGAGCACTTCCACCTTAATGGTTCTTGCGTATGTAGCGTTTTGTGGGTTGTAGGAGGAGTAAAACCTAAACCCTAAGAGATGCCCATAACCTGAAGTGATACCCGCCTCTTTTGCGGCATAGACACAATGGTGATAAAACGGACGGTACGAAGTGTTTGAGATTTGGTTCCGCGTTTTGTAGTCAAGCATCGAGGACTTGTAGATGTTGTACTCGACTTCGGAGACTTCTTTGCCTCCTCCGTTAGCCGCTGACACGTTTGCCATCTCTGCTGTGACGCGGAACTTCACGTATATCTGAGTGTATGGGTCGTTGTTATCGGGGAGCAATCTCGCATAATACAGATAGCCATACGTGGAGTTGTTCGCTTGCGTGGACACTCCTGTGTAAGTCTTGCTTTGCAGAGGAATGAGGTTGTTGCGTGTGAGATACGCTTTGAACTTTTCCCACAGATGCGTCAGCCCTGTTTTGTTCAAGTATTGATTAGCCACGTTTCCTCCTTAGACGCATATTGCGTCTATCTCTGCATTAGTGATTGCGACCCAGTTCGCTTCGTTGTTGTCGATAGCCGTCTTCACAAACGCCGTGGTAGCGATTTGTGTGGTGTTCGTCCCCGCATTTGCTGTGGGAGCGGATGGCGTACCTGTGAACGTCGGCGAGGCGATGTTCGCCTTTAGGTCGAGCGCCGACTGTGTAGCGTTTGAAATCGGTTTAGCGCTGTCGGATGTATTATCGACGTTGCTCAGCCCCACATCGGATTTTGTCAGCGATATATTCTCGGATAAGGCGTGACCGTTGACGGTGCGTGTGGTAGGGACAGCGCCGAGATCTGCCGGTGTCAGGTTGACATCTCCGATCCTGTATAGAGTTTCTTCCGCTCCCTTGACACCGGTGACTTGAGATTCGCTTCCGCCTCCTCCGCCTCCGGATCCAGAGCTCTTGCTCGAGCCGGAGTTTCTCTTTTCGATTGAGAGTTTCTTCGTCAGTTCTGTTCGTACTGCGCCGAAGGTCAGCGTATAAACAACACCCTCGATTTGTACTCCGGTTAAAATAGAAAAATACTCCACACCTTTGATGTGGAGTGTCGTGATTGTGCCGAGCGCGATGCTCTTCGGATTTATGATCTTATCATCTGCCCACACCCGAAGGACGACCTCGTTGTCGTATGTTCCAGGAGTCAGCGCTTCCTTCGCCATGGTCGCGGTCTTTGCAATCCAGTCAGCGTCGGTCATGTCTTCTTCCTGTTCCAAGACTTCGACGTCCCAGAAAACCGGGACGACCCGATCAGTGTCATTCGTGTCGATGCTTCCGTCTGTATGCAGATAGTAAGTCAGTTGAAGCGTCTCTGATGGAGTTCCTTCAGGGACGGTCTTTTTGACCGTGATTTTGTTTGTGCTTCCGTAGGAGTCACCGAGGGTCACCTCGGATTCGATGATGTTCTCCAGGTCGCACTCGATGGTCTGCTCCTCGGTCTGCTCGTGTATGTTGACGAGGATCCTTTTGTTTGCGAGATCAAGAGAAGCCTCTGTCACGACATCCCAGGTCGCGAAGGCGTTCGTTATTACCGACAGGATGTTCATCGTCGGGTTTAGGTTGTACCCGGTCAAAGGAAACAGTCTGCTTCCTGGCGTGGCAGTAATGCTCAGCGGTCTTCTTTGGAGCACGTCCGCCGCCTCGATGTATTCTGCCTGCAAGTTCGCCGCGATCCATGTGATAGCATCCGAAACCGGTGAATAAAAAACTTCCGCATCAAACAAAGCCTGAAGCGGTCGCAGGCTTATCTCCTGGAGCGTCTTTTCCGGCTTTACGTCGCTGATTATGCAATCGGCGACAAGTGTTCCGTCTTCTGTAGTTATGTGGCAGAAATAGCCTTTTTTCGCGTCCACGATTTGAGTCGTGATCTGAAACGGATCGAACGCCAAATAATCCAGGGAGATCGTCTGAGCGTCGTCCGCAAAGCAGGCGCTGACATAATTCATCGCCTGGTCGAAGATTTCTACTCTATACACGGCGGAACACCTCCAGTGTTGCGGTCGGCGTGCCGTTATCGTCCGCGACTGCCATTGTGCTCTCTCCTGGCGGAAGTGAAAACAGGCGTTCCGTTGCGAAGTTCGAAAAGCCATACAGGTCGCGGTAAAACTCACCGTTCTGATCGTATTCCGCGATCTCCATTGACGAAGGTCTTGTGTTTACGATTAGAGAATGCCCGAGGGGGATAGTCGCATCTACTTCTCCGGTTGCCTGAATAACTCCTGCAACGTAAAGCCTCCACACCGGGTTCTCTGCGAGTCCGGCGATCTTCAGCCTGAAGTACGAAGATAGGGAGCCGTTGCTCACCGAGATCGTTCCTGCTGCGCCTTGCGCGTACTTGTATGGATAGCGGTAATTATAAAGCTTTGCGCCGTCCGGTATCGTTCCGGCAGATGGCTGCACGCTCACCCGCTCGTACCATTGCGAAGTCCCCGAGAATACCACTTCACACCTGAGTCTGAGTGTCTCGTGGTCGATCTCTGTCTTTCCCAGTTGGATAGTACAGTTGATGTATCTCCAGGAGGAGATTGGCATATAACCGAGAACGAGCCCTCCGACCTGGATAAACTTCAGAAAGTTGTCATACTCCTGGTAAGAGTGAAAGAGAATAAAACCGCTCACCACCGGCTGTTGGACGAACTCCTCCGTGACGAGGTAGGTCTGCCCAAGGCGGAGGAGAGAGGCTTCCTCTCCCCATCCTAATCCTTCCGGCTCATAGAAATAATGACCGGGCGTGTTGAGGTCGTACACTGCCGCGTTTTTATTTGTCAATTGAAACCGTCTCGGCATCAGTAAACCTCCCCGAGTTGTCTGTTGATTCTGCGAGCGAGCATCGCTCCGTTCTCGCCTGGCAGTTGTGTGATGTTGAACGTGTTGCTCGTTGCTCCGTGAAGCATCGGTGAGTAGTTAACTCCGAAACCGAGGCTTCCTTCCAGGCTGTCCCATGCTCTGTCGACCATGGACATGTTGTCTTCAATTCCGTTTGCCAGTCCCTGATCGAGCATCTTGCCCATCCAGGCAGTCTTTTTGGACGGTGAGGCGATTCCGAAGGCATCACTCAAGTGTTGCATGACGTCTCCTGCCCATCCTGTGATTTTTCCCCACAGCCAGGATGCTCCTTCGGAGATCCCGTTCCAGATTCCCTTGACGAGCATGTCGCCGAGGTTGTCTCCTTCGTCGAGCCCTTGCCGGATCGGCTCCAGGATGTTCTCCTCTATAAACCCGGAAACTTCTGCCCACAGGGTTGCCGCCATCGTGATGATGCCGTCTAACAAAGCAAAAATCAAATCGACGCCTGCGTTCAATATTTCCGGTAGATTGTCGAGAATTACTTCGACTATTGTCATCACTATTTCCGGAACCATTGAGGCGAGTTGAGGCAGTGCCTGGATGATTCCACTTATCAATGAGAGAATCAACTGAATCGCTGCCTCTACTATTTGCGGAAGGTTCGCGATCAGAGTCTGAGCGACTGTAAGAATCGCCTCCACTGCAAATGGCATCAATTCCGGGAGCATATTGAGAAGCGTTTCCAGTACCTGGTTAAACAGTTCGGTCACTGTCTCAAGGAGCGTCGGCAGCATCTCTCCGAGTGCGGCGATCAACTCTCCGGTGACTGCCGGAAGGTAATCGATGAGCCTCTCGATCACTGGTGTTATGTTGTCCAGGACGAACCCGAAGGCTTCCGAGACGTTTTCCATCAGCGTGTCGATGTTGGATCCGGTTCTCCCCATCCCGATAAACAGGTTTTCGACGGATGCTTTCAGCCTTGTAATTGAGCCTTGAATGGTTCCCTCGGATTCCTTCTCGGTCGTGTTCGCTATTCCGACCACTTCTTCCTGGATGACGTGGATTGCGCTGTATACGTCATCGAGGCTGCTGATGTCGTATTTGATACCGGTGATTTTTTGTGCATCTTTGAGGAGCCTTTGCATCTCCTCTTTTGTTCCTCCGTAACCGAGGCGGAGGTTGTCGAGCATGTTGTAGGTGCCTTTAGCGAATCCTTGATAAGCGTTCTGAATGGATGAGACATCCGTTCCGAAAGTGTTCGCGTTGTCGCTCATGTCTCGTATTGCCATGTCAGCGATCTGAGCAGCCTTTTCGGTGTCTCCTCCTACAGACTGAATGAGAGACGCGGAGAACCCGGTCACCTGCTGCAGGTACTCATTGGCGGAAAGTCCTGCGGTCGAGAATGCTTTGTCTGCGTTTGCGATTACCGTCGAGGCGACATCCTCCCCGAAAATCTTCCCGATGCCTCCTTCGAGTTGTTCAAACTCTCCGTATGCGCCGACGACTTTCTTCCCCATCGCGACTGCGGCGGCTCCGGCTGCTGTAGCCATTGAGAGGAGCGTTGCTCCCACCGTCTTCATGATTCCGGCGTAGTCGATGGAGATCTTGCTTCCCTTTTCCATCTCGCTGTTCATTGAGTTGAGCGCTGCCTCGGCATTATTGAGTTGTGTTTTGGTGGCACTCACCTGTCTCGCCTGAGTTGCGTAGTCGTTGGCGAGTTTCTGCGCTGCCGCTGAGTCTTTTCCTTGTTCCTCTACGGTCTTTTGATACGCTGTGCCTATTCTGTCGAGCTCTTTTTCCTGCTCGGATAATTTCTGCTTTAAAAGGTCGATTTTGCTGCGCTGATTGTCGATTTGCTTTGTAAGCACACCTGTCGTCGCTGCTAATTTCGACTGCGCGGAGTCGTTCTTGTCAAAGGATGAAGTGACAGCCTTCATCTCCGCGTTCAGTTCTTTCGATTGTTGTGTTATGAGTGCGAGTTTCTTTTGAAAGGACGCGTCTCCTTCGACGCCAATCTTCAACCCGACGTCATATGTTGCCATGTTTTCACCTCATCTTGCGGATTTCTTCATAGGTGTAATGAATCTTTTGACGCGCTCCGTGTGAGATCGCATCAGCCGCCATGAGGTCGAGGATCTCTCCCGACTTTGACGTGTACGCCTCGCACAGTGAGAGTCCTCTGCTCATTCCGTTGTATAGGTACCAGGACGCCGTTGGTCTCACTGGGTGTCCTTGTTTTTTTTTGGATCCGGTGCGACTTCGATCGTCTGCTTTCCGGAGGCGACTACTGTCGACACTAATATATCCGCCATCTCCTGCAGGTCGTCTGCATTCATGATTGCGATCAGTGTGTCGTAATCGAGGGCAGGTGTCCCTTTGAACTCCTCCCCATATAAAGCGCATCTGACGCGCTCTCTTCTCTCTCCGCCTTTCATCATCAGGGAGAGCAAATAGACGACGTCGTGAAGCCGGTTTTCTCCATTTGCTAAAACAGAGGAGGCAGCCTCTGCGCTGCCTCCGTACTTTTTAGCCACCTGCTCCATGACCTCGACTGTATATTCGAGAGGGAACTCCCTCCCGAGCAATGTGATGGATGCCATGGTGTTCCTCCTTATGACAGCGCAGCCTGCAAATAAGCGTACGCTGCAGTCTCTGTGCTGAACTCGGTGACTGATTCATTCATCCATTCCGCATTGGACGTGTCATCGCGGTAAATAGAGAAAGTCAGTTCCTGGGTCTGCCAGTTGATGCTTTCTTCCTGAGTCTCTGCGCTCCTTCCGGGAGGATTGAACTTGACTTTCGGAAGAACTGTCGCGATATAGGTGACGGCTCCATTGTTCTGATGGCGGTAGATGTACCCGAAGCCACAGAAGGGTGGCTCGTCTGCACCATATCCCTGGACAGACACATCGCTGCCATCGACTTGAACTGTGCGAGGCTCAGAAAGTCCGAGGATCTTCCTTGCGACCGCGGGAGCCAGTCCGTCAATCGTGGCTGTACCGGTGCCGGAGCTGAATACTCCACCAGCTGTCTCTGCGACTGTGTTGTCCGCATAAAAGTTGTTAATGTCAGAAGCTGTGACATCGAGCGATATATTCACACCGCGACCGAGATCCGAAAAATCGGTATAAGTCACGACGTTGCCTGAGTTTGAGTAAATCGCGATGACCGGCTTGCTGTAACCAGTTCCAACTGCCATTGTGTTATTCTCCTTAAATTATTCTTAAGAGAAATGCTTTCGCTTTCTCGATGCCCGCTTCCTGCGCTCTCTTCTTTGAGGCGTTCAAAGCCGGTCTGAAAAATGGTTGTTTCACTCTCCAGGTCGAACCGGACTCTGTGAGTCGTGCGATCAGCGTGTTTGGCTGTCCCTGAGGATAAGTCTTTGTGTGGACGTCGTTGTAGCCGTCAAAACCGATTCGGACATCGTAACCGCTGCCCTCTTTCCTCATCGAGGCAATTCCGAGAGAATTGAGTAGTCCCTGCTTCTGTGCCTCCGGAATCAAATATTTCGAGTTGCCCTTGTATTCCTTATCCTCCGAAGTTGCGAGCGCGGAGAGGTTTTGCCTTACCTGGTTCGCCACTTCGTTCGCCATCGAATAGATCGCAGTCCCTGCGAGTTCTTCAAATGCCGCCTGATTCAGTTTGTCCAGGCTTGAGATAAAGTTCTCCAGTTCGCTGCTATTCCAGGTCGTTCGTGCCATATAAGTTCCACACCCATTCGTAATGAATGACCCCGGTGTCCTCTTCATATTGGATGCTGTTCAGTCTCCATCCGATCGGAATGCTGTCCAGTGCCTCCTCTATGTTCTGCACTTCCAGGTCGTTCTCTGTTCTTGTGAAATAATCGAGCGTTCCTTGCCATGCGTGCTCTGCATGTTTTCCGTTCGCTTCAAAGTCGAAGCGCTGATCTTCTGCCCATACTGCATAAGGCACCTGAGCGTTGTTCGGTGCTGTGTAATGCCAAAGATTCAGACACGCCTCCAAAATTGCGTTTTTAAGGGTATTCAGGGTCATTCACTCCCTCCGTTCTTTCCAGGGTTAAATCTGTCATGAGGAGTCCGTCCTCGTCCGTTAGATGCTGAACCTGAACAACTTTGAAGATTTGGGGCTCTCCGTTTCCTAATACTGAAAAAAGACGGATCTCGTCGGCGATACTCACATCGAAGCGCTGGATTCTAATCAGCAAATCTGCTCGGCTATCGTTTGCCATCGCTGTGAAATATCTGTTGAAACCGACCGTTCTTTCTCCGTAGTAGGATTCGAAGATCTTCGCTTTGTTCGCCTGAGGCATATCCCCGGAGGGAGTCAGTTGCGACTCCCTCCAAACTTCAGCGGTTCCTCTGTCAAGTAGCATCACTCACCCTCGCTTTCTGAGAGAAGAGCAGGTTGTTAAGTGACCACCTGAGCATCCGCGGCATGCCTTCGTCTGTTTTCCGCTTCCGGAATAAATAGCACGCATACATCTCGACGACATCCGCTTCTTCTGCTGTGAAGTTGTAGGTGCCGTCGGTAACCGTGAAGGCGACACCTTCGCGCTCGATATAACTGACAGCCGAGTCGATGAGGTGATTGAGTTGTGCCGTCCTGGCGCTGTCGATCACTTTCATGTCGAGATCCGACTGCACAAAAACTAAGATGTCAGCCTTCGTCATGGTTTATCTCCTTACGCTTTTTTGACGTTGCAGAATGCGTTCGGTGCGACAGGAGCGATTGCGAGGTACTGACGACCGACGATCTTGTTCAGGTCTTTCTCGCTCTCGGACACGTCATCGATCTTGAACTTGATGTCTGCTCCGTTCGGGAAGTTCGCCTGAGCGCCGTGTGCGAAGTCGCCGACGATCATATAAACGTCACCGGCGGATGCTGCGCTGTACGCCTTGAGGGCGGAACTGAAGCGGTAGCGGTTTACAAACTGGAACGGGTCAAAGTTGTAATTGCCAGCTGCCATTGCTGCGATAAAGTCTGCATAGGTCAGTTTGTTGAGGACTGCTGTTGCGTCGTCTGCTTCGTCGCTCAGGTTGGCGACAGCCTTTGCGACTGTTCCAAGTCCGGGTGCTTCAGTGATGGATGCTGCATTGACGGATGTCGCGGTTGCGGCTGCAGGCAGAGCAGCGATCTGGTCGAGAAGATCCTTCACGACTGCTTTACTGATCTGATAAGCGATTTCGTCCAGGACGTAGTCGAGGAACTCCTCGTCTGTCGTGTCGAGAACCTCGTCAGAGACGCGGATCCACTTTTTGAAGTTGGCGGCGACGAGTGTGACTGCGCCGACGAGCAAGGTTTCCTCTGCGGGAGCATCGCTTCCTTCAGTGTGCTTTGCAGCACCGGTTGCGGAATACTCAAAACCGACTTTGAGGTTTCCCTTTACATAGGTCTTGTGAATAAGATCCATGATGCCGTTGCGTTCCCAGGCGGTGCGGATGCGAGCCTCGACGTATGTCGGAAGCGGGATCGTTCCACCGGAGACGTTATCGGTGAGAAGCGCACGAACCTGAGCCTCGTCACGTTTGCCGTTGCGAACTTCCTCATGAATCATGCGAGCGTAAGCCTGCAGATATTCTTTGGACTCTCTGATTTCCATTTTTTCTGTTTCCTTTCTTTCTTCGGCAGGAGTCTCCGGGACTTCCTGCTCTTTTTCTTCTTCCTGAAGTTCTGCTTCAAGTTCTGCGACCTGTCTTTCCAGGTCGGCTTTCTTGTCTTCGTGTGCAGTCTTTTCGGCTTCGAAGGCATCTATCGCTTCGGAGACTGCGTCACGTTCCTCCTCGGTGTTCACTTCGGAGATGCTGACCTCGAGTTCCTTCTCGCGTGTGATGAGTTCTTCATCTTTCGCTCTCAGGGTTTCGAGTTCTTTCTTCGCATCAGTTATCCTTTTGCGAAGCATAAGGGTCTTGAGCGCCATTTTGTGCGTCTCCTTTCAATTTCTTCGTGAGTTCTTCGCGCATCTTCTGAGCCCTGGCTTCTTTTCTGCGTTGACGCATTTCCTCGAAGTCCTTTTGTCTCGCGGACACGCTCGTGTCCTCATATGCCGGGAAAGTCACGACCGATACTTCAAACAACCTAACTTCTGTGAGTGTCCAGTGGATGCTGTCGTCCTCATTCCACTCTGTCTCTTCCGAGATGATCTCGAAGCCGAAGGAGCATTGATCTACATCGCCGCGTTTGACTCGCTCGTACAGGTTGACAGCGTCTTGATCGTTCGGATTGATCTTGACGCGTCCCCACAGTCCGTAGTTGTCAATCTTGAGCTCAAGTGTCCCTGACTTCGTTCTTCCCAAAACGAGAGACGAGTTGTGATTGATCAGGCATCTGATGTCGCCATTGATCGTGTTGTCGAATGCGTGCGGATCCACGCTCTCGGTGGCTCCGTCCCACATCTCATACACGCTATTAAAAACGGAGAAGTAACCCTCGATGTAAAGGTCTTCTCCGCTTTCCCTTGTTTCAAATTTTGACGAGGCTGTCCTCGTCTGTCTTTCTTCTCTGTTCATTTCCTTACTCCTGAGAAAGTTTTAACTGATCACCCACTTTTTCGAGCGGGATGTAGTTCTCAAGGATGACGAGGTCGTCCAGTCCTTCCCTCGCTTCCAGTCCCATCTTCTCCCTGACCTCGTTCCCGGTCACGATGCCTCGGACATACAGTCCGGTGTACACCGAGGAGACGGTCTGCAGGTCGTATGCATACAGGCTCGCTATGTTGAACCGGAGATACATCTTGTCGGAGAGGATCAGTTTCCTGGTCATCTCCTGTTCGATCTCCTGTGCAATCGGACGGATGGTGTTGTTGATGAAGGCGTTCCATTCGTTCTGTGAGTAGGTTCCAACGCCGAGCACGAATGCCGGGATCCCGAGGATCGCTGCCACTGTTTCCTTCTCGAGTTTCATCATCGAGTCGATGGCGAGGTCTGCCAATGTCAGCGGTCGGATCTGATCCACCGAGAATTGCTCCGCCGGTATAAGCCAGGGCTCTCCGACTTCCGCGCTCTCGACGTAGGATTCGAGAAGTTTCTTTCTGCCCGCTGGATCCGCAAACTCGTCCGTCAAAGCATCGACTTTGACGACCACCGACGGCTTCCATTTGCTCTCCATGAAGGCTTTCGTTGTGGCTTCTGCCTGTTTCAGGTTGTCCGCTACATCGTGGAGCGTAAAAGTCACGCCTCTGCCCTTCCAGGGATATTTCGGATCCGGATTCCAAACAAAATGCAGGAGGTTGTCCGGATTCTTCTTCGCCTTGTCGATATAAACGTTGTAGCCTTGATCCTTCGCCTCAAAACGTACCCTGTCGGCTCTTATAACTTCGAGTTCCTCCAGTAATCCTTCCCAGGTGTGCGGAAGCACGATGCTGTTTCCTCTTCCGTACAGGAGGAGGTTCATCACGATTGCCGTCATCCAGGTTCGCCTGGTCATCCACTTCGAAGGATTGATGTCTATCTTCCGAGACAGTTCGTTCTTGATTCTCTTGTCGCCGTTCTCGGTGTTTGCCATCAGATAGATGGTCATGCTCGAGATCATCTCGGCGATGGTCAGGCAGCCTCTTTGGATCTCCGGGCAATCTGCCAGGGAGATGTATCTTCCGGAACTTATAAACTCGGCAAAGGTCGAGCCGTCCAGAAACTGGATGCCTCTGTACAGCATCGGCTTTGCTTTTTCCACGCTTGTCATTCTTCCTTATCCTCTCCCCACCATGATTTTGCTTTCTTTGCTTTCGTCATGTTTTCTAAGTACCTCACGCAGGCAAAAACTGAAGCGTCGAATATATCGATTCGGCGCTCCTGGTTGACTTTGTCGTATTGGATCATGTCGTCCGTCTTTTCTATGGCGCGGACGTTCTCCACGCAGTATTCAAAGGCATCGCTGTGCATGTAGTACAGTTGACCGTCCTTTGCCTGCTTCTCTATATGCCGGAATCCTTCCGACTTCGTGTAATAGTATTGCGGTTGGTCTATGATGTTGAACTTCGCCTTCTTCATAGCGATGAAGTATTCCCGAGCGAATTTCCGGTCATGCCCGACCTGCTTGATGTTGAATCCTTTTGTCCTCATATCGATGAACCATCGCACGACATCGTCCACGTTGACCGTCGGTGTATTACTCATCGTCAGCCATCCTTCGTCTTGCCATCCGAAGAGCGGGATGTCGTCCTCTTCCGCCTTTTGGTGCGCCGCTACGACAGGAAAGAAGGCATGAGGGATGATGATGTCTGTTCCTCTGTAGTTCCCATACAAAACCGCAGCAGTTAGGTCGTGCAATTTCGAAAGGTCAGCGCCTCCAAACCATTCAATCTTCATCTTTGCGAGGTCTTCCAGTGTCCAGTTCCACCTCGCATCGCTCACCTGGAATTCTGCGAGATTAAAGTAGGACTTCATCGAGCTCGTGTATACATTCAACTGTCTGCTCAGAAAGTCTTTTCTTTGCTGAGGGTCGTTCTGCGCCTGCAGTGCCGCGTTTGCGATGTCGCTCGGTCGGATCATCGTTCCGTAAGAAGGATTGGCGATCTCGTGTTGCACCGGGTTGGTGTAATCCACGTTTCCTTTGTCGTCCTGATCTGCCTCGCAAATGAACACAAACAGGGAGTCATCTTTGACCGTTCCGTCGAGGACGCTCCTGCCGTAAACCAGGCGCCTGTAACAGAAGGAGTTGATGTTGTCTCCTGCGGTAGTGATTCCGATCATCAATTTGTTTGTGTATGCGTTCATCGCTTCCTTGAAGCGGTTATACTGAGAAGCCTTTTTGAAGGCATGCATCTCGTCCGCGATTGCGATATTGCAGTTGAAGGAGTCCTGTGCGTCCGGGTTGCTCGCCAGTGCCTCGATTTTGATTGAACCTCCATCCTCTCCGAATGAGTAAGAGATGGAGTGCTCCTGCTGATGATCGAGGATCCTGAAGTCGTCCCGGTCTTCTCGCAGTTCGATGTTGTACTTCAAAAAATTGAAGGACTCTCTCGCCTGCTTTCCTGCTGCGCCGACAATATAGAGCGCTGCTCCGGACTGCCTTCTCAAAAGTGAAAAAGCCCAGGCAAGGCTTGCCACGAACGTGGTCTTGCCGTTCTTCCTGGGAATAAAAATAAACGCTTCTTTGAATCGGGTTTCAAGGGTTCCAGTCAGGTACCATCCGACCAAGTTGTAAACAATGAATATTTGCCACGGGAGCAGTTTGAGCGGCTTTCCTGGGAGCGGAGTTCCGTCCAGTTCCTCTCCCTTCATATTGACGAGAGTTCCCTGGATGATGTTCACCACGAAGTCCGGATCTTTGTCTCGAAGTTCGAACCTCGGGTCTTGTAAGTCGTTGAGAAATCTTTGACACGCTTTGATTCTGTATTTCCCGGCGCGGATCTTGCCGGACGTTACATCTTCGGCATATTTAATCGCTGTTGCTCTGTAGTTCTTCATCATCGCCTAATAATCGCGCGATCTGATCTGCCAGTCCGGATTTCTTTTTTGGTGGCTGCATTGCCTGCTCGTTGAGTTTCCGCAAACCTGAAGGTGTGAGCCCAAGTTCTCGCCAAAAAGCTAAAGCCTGAGAGTTGAGATCCAAAACGGAAACCATCGCAGGATTCTTCACGATGTTCGTTGCTCCTCCTTTGTTCGTGTGAGCGACGACCGTGTTTCCTCCTGTGCTTTCAAACTTTTCCCTGGCGTTGTCCCGCATCTCAAGGATTCCGGCGAGCGCGTCGATTATATCCTCAAAATACGGACGATAAGTTCCGGCGTCCTCGCAGGCTTGCTTTATTCTCTCGCGCCACTCCGGTGCTTTCATATCAGCCCCCACTCTGCGAACTTTTCGAAGCCTCCAACCTTCTCGATGTAATCCCTGGCAATCTCAACATCCGGCTGCGTGTGGTGTCTCGCATTAAACTCGTAAGGTTTCAGGTCACTTGGGTTCAAGTATTCGATTGTGAGTTCCATTTTTCCCCTTTTGTCGAAAAAATCCCCGAACCTCTCCA
>JAFUBI010000029.1 GCA_017460285.1 Oscillospiraceae bacterium
TGGGACAAGCAGTCCTTTGCATGTCTGTCCTCTCGTTTTGTATATGGAGAAACAATCTCCAGGGAAAAACTGGAAATGGTAGACCGAGCCGAACAGCTTCTGCTTGATCTCGGATTTCATCAGGTGCGTGTCAGAATTCACGATACAATGGCAAGAATTGAGGTTTTGCCAGAAGAGTTTGTGAAGCTGATAGCAGAGGATACGCGAGCGAAAATCATAACAAGCTTTCGTGAATATGGGTTTACCTATATCTCGATGGATTTGATCGGATACAGAACCGGAAGTATGAATGAGGTGATAGACAAATGAAAATTGCACTCTATCAAGTCAACTACCCGCCGCGTAAACTCTCAGTTTTGAAGCGGGGGCTTGTAACTGCCCTGTGGTCCTGACGGTGATCATGGATCACCTCCCACATTTCGTCGACCGGCATCGCTGCCGGAAGTGGCGTTACATCGCGGGACGGTTGGCAGCGCCCCATACTGCGGAGTCATGCTCCGCAGTACCTGCATCCGGTACTAGTAATTCCATTCCCATGCGATGCAGATTCATTGCCGCGGTCCGGTCATCATTGGACCGGTACCCGCACTGCCTGCAGCAGAAGAAGTGCTTGCGCTTGTCACGGTTCGCCTCTTCCGTATGACCGCATACGGGACAGCGCTGGCTCGTGTAGGCGGGATCCACCTTCTTCACCTGCTGGTGATTGCGAAGTGCCTTGTAGGTGAGTTTCTGTTCCAGATCATAGTAGGACCAGGAGACATACAGATAGCGGTCTTTGACCTTCACACGCTCCGTAGCGCGCCGGACACCTTCCAGGTCCTCGATCACGAACAGCGTTCCTTCGGGATTGGATTCACAGAGTGCCTTGGCGATGCAGTGGTTCACATCCTGCATCCAACGGTTTTCTCTCTGACCGACGGAACGAAGACGTCTTCTGGAAGAGGGGGTGCCGACCTTCTGGAGGTCACGGCGAAGCGCCTTGTAATGCGCGCGTTTCTGTTTGAGTTCGCAGCCGCTGAAGAACCGGGTCTTTCCTGAGGAGTCATAGGAGACGGCAGGGAAACGGATCCCCCTGTCGATGCCGACCACGTTGGAGACATCACAGAGGAGGAGTTCCCCGATCTCACAGGTCACGGGGACACACAGGTAGAACTTCCCGTGACGGAAGATCAGGGTCGCGGTCCCGAAGGTGCAGTTCTGTGAGAAGTACTGCTCATCCCCCTGTTTCTGAAACGGGACACGGATGCGTCCGTTCAGGGTATTGACGGAGAAGAGGTCCTGCGAGTTGTTCAGGGAATAATCATGGTTCCAGACAAGCTGGACGTGGGGACGCCGGAAGGAGACCCTTGTCCATTTCTGATCCGCAGACAGAAGGGCTTTGTACTTGGCGGTAACGGTGCGCAGACAGGAGCAGGCCATCTGGGAGGGAAGCGAGAACCGTGAGCGGATCTCGTGGTATAATTCCCTGTGGAGTTCTTTGATCACCATGATGTTTGTCTCAAAGACA
>JAFUBI010000030.1 GCA_017460285.1 Oscillospiraceae bacterium
GGGACGGCGAAGAAGTGATGAGGTTCCGCAAAGCTCACCTAGCACCAGGTGAGATGCAGTCCAGAGAGTGTGTGGCGTGCGCATTGGAAAAAGCGGGATCCGGCGACGATCTAGAAGTGGTTTTGGAGGAAAACTGATGGCAGTAAAAGCGATGACATGTTTGGAGTGCCCGAGAGGATGCCAGTTGGAGATCGACCTGGACACTTTGGAGGTAACGGGAAACTTCTGCCGCCGCGGTGATGCTTTCGCCAAGGCGGAAGTCACAAATCCTCTTCGCGTATTGACATCTACGGTGCGGATCACATCCCAGACAGAGACGATGCTCCCTGTCCGCACAGAGACAGGTATCCCGAAAGCAAAACTGTTTGAAGGCATGGAAGTGCTGAAAGGAATACGTGTGAAGGCGCCAATCTCCGTTGGTGATACGGTGGTAGATGATTTTTGCGGCACTGGCGTCAGGCTGATCTCTACAAAGAATGTGAGAAACTGATGGATCCGATCCATATCTATCATGAAAACAGTAAAGTTTTAGTATGTGAAAAGCTGGCAGGTCTTGTCTCGGAAGAGGGAGGGCTGCCGGATGTTCTGTGTGAACAATTGGAGATAGGTAAACTCTATCCTATCCACAGGCTGGACAAGGCAGTATCCGGCGGGATCGTTTACGCTAAGACGAAGGAAGCCGCCGCTGACCTTTCCGATCAGATTCAAAATGGTCTTTTTCATAAAACATATATAGCGGCAGCCGAAGGACGACCTCCTGATAGTGAAGGAACATGGGAAGATATTATGTTTTATGACAGAAGGCAGGGGAAAAGTTATGTGGTCAACAAAGAGCGGCACGGTACTAAAAAAGCCAGTATGGGCTACAAAGTGTTGAATACATTTTTGACGGATGACGGTATGCCCTGCAGTTTTCTGCAGCTTGAGATGCACACAGGCAGAACTCATCAGATACGGGCGCAGCTTGCAAGCAGACAGATGCCTGTATTTGGGGACAGAAGATATGGGAGCAAGACAAAAAGCAGTTCTTTGGGGCTGCGCTCCTACAGGATTTCGTTTATCGATCCGGAAGATAAAAAGCCGATAGAGTTGGAGTTCCCTGTTCCCGATCGGTACCCGTGGAATCATCTGAAACAAAAGAAGCAGGACCAATAAAAAACAGCCAGTTGGGTGATGTCCCCAGTAACTGGCTATTTTTTATTTGTTAAAAGATCATAAGGAACGGAAAACGGCAGATACTTCGTTAAAGTATTGTTTCAGTTCAGGATACGTATTCAGATACAGCGAGAACAGTTTTTCATATTTGAGCCTGTTGTCTTCCGATGGATATACGGTCAAATAGAATCTGGTCATGTTCTTTGACGCTTCCTGAAGATCCGACCACGCACCGGCTGCTGTAGCAGCGACGATCCCGGAGCCAAGGCAGGAGCACTGGCTGTTTTCAGGCACATGGACAACGACTCCGCATACATCTGCCAGGATCGAGAGAAGAAGTTTGCTGTTGGCAAAGCCTCCCGAAAGGCATATCTCGTGGATCGGACGCCCGCCATCACCGAACTGTTTGAGAAGGTGTGCCGTTTCGTAACATATTCCTTCCAGAATGGCGCGGTAGATATGTGCCCTGGTGTGTGAAAGAGAGAGACCATAAACCATTCCCCGTACCGAGCCGTCCAGGTACGGATGTTTGTTTCCCTGGAAGTAATCCAACACGATCAGTCCGTCGCTTCCTACAGGGATGTGGGAAGCTTCCTCATCCATTATCTGATAAGCCGTATCACTGGCAAGTTCGGAATAGAGAGTCTTTTTTGCCCACTGAATGATGGAACCGGACGCCGTCTGTCCACGGTAGTCCGTATAATAACCGGAAACAAGATGGTTGGGACCGAGGTTGACACCATTGAGATTAAACAGTGGCTTTTTCGTGAGGACCATCGCGAGATTGCTGGATCCGGTACACAGGGCGAGTTTTCCTTCTTCTGCTGCGCCCATGCCCAGGATGCCGATGGAACTGTCAATCCCGCCGCAGGCCACAAGAGTGTCTGGGGAAAGCCTTAAGTGACGGGAAGCGCTTTCCGTGAGAGTTCCAATGCGGTCCCCCACGGCAAATACATGCTCCGAAGGAAATTTGCCGATCGCCTCCGGCATACCGATCCTGTCATAAAAGGGCTTGGAAAAACAGTGATTCTCCGAATTGTATCCCCAGTTTACAGAACAGTTGATATTGATACTCCATACACCGGTCAGCATGTAATTGATCCAATCTTCGGCTTCACAGAACACTTCTGCCTGTTCGTACAGTTTTGGCTCGTTCCGTTTCAACCACAGCAATTTGGCAGGCATCCATTCAGGAGAGAGGGATTCGCCGGTGGCACTGTTGATCTCGTCGCTTTCTGCGGCTGCTCTCACATCCATCCAGATCAGGCAATCGCGCAAAGGAGAGCCGTCCCGGTGGCACAGCATGACACTGCAGGAGTGAAAATCGACCGCAAGGGATACGACTTCCCAAGACGAGGTCGATGTTTTCTCCAACAGTTCTCTTGTCGCTTTCCCAAGCGCGTTCCACCAGTCTTCCGGTGATTGCTCCGCGAAACCGGCTTTTTCCGATTTTGTCTCATAGGAAACAGAAGAAAATCCGATCTCTGTCCCGCCCTTATCATACAAACCGGCGCGAACGCCAGTTGTCCCAAAATCAATGCCTAGATAATACATGTTCAAGGTCCTCTCAAGTACTGAATCCATTATAGCAGGCTTTCGTATCGCGGGATACGCAGTGGGGGAAACGTTCGTTGTAATAAAACAGTGAGTTTGATAAAATTAACATGTGATGTTATGCGCTGTTGAGGTATAAGGAAATGAGATACCAAGTTCTCAGAGATAAACTGCAAGAATACGCCGGGCTACCGCGTGTTTCGGGATATGAAGGCGAAGCTGCTCATCGTTTAGCAGATGACCTTGCTACGTTTTGTGATGCTGTTCGGATCGACCGCATCGGGAACGTGATCGGGACGATAAACGGAACGGATGAGAGCGCTCCTTCCCTGATGATTTTTGCTCACATGGACACAATCGGATTTTTGGTCAGTTACCTCAGTCCGGACGGTTTCCTTAAGTTGGAACGTCAGGGCGGTGTACCTGAGAAACTGGTCCAAGGAACGCCGGTTTGGGCAGGAAGCGAAGATGGTAAATGGTACCCCGGTGTGATCGGGGCACGTGCCTATCAAACGATGTCTGAGGCGGAGAGGGGAAAAGTCGATCCGCTGGCTACCCTTTCTCTGGATGTAGGAGCCAAGTCCGAAAAGGAATTGCATGACATGGGTATCGAAGTTGGATGTCCTGTGTGCTATGCCCCTTCCTTCTTCGATCTTGGGAATGACCGTGTGTGCGGGGCGTATCTGGATAATGCAGTCGGAATGGTTCAGTTGTTGGAACTCGCAAAGTATTTCCACGAGAACCGACCTGAAGTAACATTGCATTTGGTAGGGACCGTGTGGGAAGAGACAAACGCGAAAGGCGCAATGATCGCCGCCCGCACCGCAAAGACGGACCTAGCGATCTGCCTGCTTTCTCCCGGGTGTGGAGACACGCCGGATCTTCGTGGGAGCTCCAACGTTGTGATGGATGGAGGACCCTGTGTAACGGTCATGAATTTCCACGGGAAGACTTTAGACGGACAAGTTGCCCATAAGGGGATGCTTGAGCATATGAAGGCGAGCGCGAAAAAAGAGGGGATAAACCTTCAGCGCTGCATCCTGCGGGGAGCGCTTTCCGATTCCGCGTATCTGCAGTTGGAAGGGGAAGGGATCCCGGTATTGGATATGGGTGCACCCTATCGATATGCGCACAGCCCCAAAGAAATGATCTCTTTGAAAGATGTGGACGAAACGACCACTGTTCTCAAGAGGTTCGTTAAAGATCTCAGAGCGGATTTTAGTTTAAATCGTTTTTAAGAGGAGTTTATGGATATGGAAGATAAGAAGATACCTGTGATCATCGATACCGATCCCGGCGTGGATGATGCTTTAGCGATCATGATCGCTGCTGCAAGTGACAAGATCGACCTTCTCGGGATCACCCCGGTCGATGGAAACGTTTCTGCAGTGTTCACACACAAGAACGCACTGAACCTCGTGTCTTTTCTGGGAATAGATGCGGATGTGGCGGAGGGCGGTTATGACCAGTTGGTCTATCGCTATGGACGCTACGCATCCTCTCATGGCGCAGAGGGAATGGGAGGAGTTGAACTTCCTCAGAGCGACCGGAAATTCCATGAACTTCGCGCGTGGGATTACATCTATGAGAAGGCGAAAGAGCACAATGGAGAATTGGTGATCATAGCGATCGGACCTCTGACCAATATCGCGCGTACGCTCATCATGCACCCGGATATCAAACCCATGATCAAGAAGATCGTGATGATGGGCGGCTCAACGGAGAGAGGGAATGTGACCCCTTACGCTGAGTTCAATTTCATCGTTGATCCACCGGCAGCCAAGGTCGTATTTGAGAGCGGGATCCCTCTTGTCATGGCAGGTCTGAATGTTACTTTGAAGACTGGAATCTCTTTTGATTTCATCGGATCCCTGGCGAAAGAAAGCGGCTCCAAGATCGGCGGAATGCTGAATGAACTGATCCATGGATATTCCGATGTGAATATCAACAAAGAGGGAGAGAAATCTTCTGTCGTCCACGACGCGATCGCTGTTGCCTATGTTATCGATCCGACAAAACTCGAGACGGAAGAGGATCGGATCGAGATACAGACAGAGCGCTTCTGCGAAGGAACCTGGGGTCAGAGCAAGGTGGTCAGTGGTGAGCCCAACTGCACAGTCATCACCGATATCGATATGGATTACTACCGGCAGTTATATCGAGACACTGTTGAACACTTCAGCAATCTAAAATGATCTACATTTTTCGAAACAGAAAGAGATAAGAAATTGGAGCAGACGGAACGTGTTTCAGTCTCCGCTACGATCGTCACCTACCACTGCTACGACAAGACCAGAGAAGCTTTGGAAAGCATCTTTGCCAATACCAAAGGCGTGGATCTGACGATGTATATCGTGGACAATGACTCCAGAGACAATACGCTGGAGAGACTGAAAAAGGAATTTCCTCAAATCATAACGATACAGAATCCCAAGAACGGTGGTTTTGGGTACGGGCACAACAAGGTGCTGCCGTATCTGAACAGCAAGTATCACGCCTTTGTCAATCCGGACATCCTGTTCGACCACGATGTTCTCACGGATCTTGTGGAATACATGGAGCAGAATCCGGATATCGGACAGATCACGCCTGAGATCCGGTTTCCTTCTGGCGAGATCCAAATGCTGGGGAAGAGAACTCCGGTGTACGGCGCGCTTGTCGGAAGACACCTGTTTGAAAAGCAACTGAAGAAGGTCGTTGATCAATATCTGATGCTGGACAAGGATCTGACGAAGCCTACAGATATCCAGAATGTTACGGGTTGCTTTTCGGTCATCCGGACGGAATTGTTCCGGGAACTGAAAGGATACGACGAGAGATTCTTCCTGTACTTTGAAGATTTTGACATCAGCAGAAGGGTTCAGAAGACCCATCGGGCTGTCTATTATCCCCTTACATATGTCTATCATGCATGGGAGAGAGGGTACAATCACAGTATCAAGTATCTGCTCATCGTGGTGTGGTCGAGTTTTCTGTACTATGCGAAGTGGGGTTTCCACTGGGATTATAAATACCTGGAAAGGGAGGGAAAGCTATGAAAGGGATCGTGTTAGCCGGAGGTGCCGGAACAAGACTGTATCCTTCCACAATCGCGGTCAGCAAGCAGATGCTCACGGTGTGCGATAAGCCTATGATCTACTATCCGATTTCCACTCTTATGCTGGCGGGAATACGGGATATTCTTGTGATCTCTACTCCGAGAGATCTGCCATCTTTCAAGGAACTGCTTGGGACCGGTGAAAGACTTGGGGTCAATTTTGAATATGCTGTTCAGGAAGCGCCAAACGGGCTTGCGGAGGCGTTTCTGATCGGTGAGGAGTTCATCGGTGATGACAGTGTTTGCCTTGTTTTGGGTGATAATATCTTTTACGGATACAGTTTCTCCGAGCGTCTTCAAAGAGCAGCTTCCAGAAAGGAAGGGGCTACGATTTTCGGATATCATGTGTCCAATCCGAGCGACTTTGGTGTCGTGGAGTTTGATAAAGACGGGAAAGTCCTGTCCATAGAAGAAAAACCGCAGAAGCCCAAATCAAGCTACGCAGTGCCCGGATTGTACTTCTACGACAATCGTGTCGTTGAGATCGCAAAGACGATCACCCCGTCTGCGAGGGGGGAACTGGAGATCACTTCGGTGAACAACGCTTACCTCGTTGAAGGGAAACTCCGTGTGGAACTGTTTGGACGCGGAATGGCATGGCTGGATACAGGCACGCATCGGGCTATGCTGGATGCGGCGAACTTCGTGGATGCGATCCAACAGCGGCAAGGCTTGTATGTGGCATGCCTGGAGGAGATCGCCTATTCGAAGGGATGGATAGACAGGAATAACCTTCTTGAATCTGCTACTCGCTATGGAAAGAGCGATTACGGAAAATATCTGGTTCAGATAGCTGAGAAAGAGTAAGGTAGTTTAAGATGCGCGTATTGGTGACAGGGGCAAAGGGACAGTTGGGAACAGACCTGCAACAGCAACTCAGTGAAGGCGGGTGTTCTCTGGGTCAGGTGCACCTCCGGGTTCGGGGAGCAAAAGTCGTCGGTATCGACCTGGAAGAATTGGATTTGACGGATAAGTATGCGGTCAAGGAATATCTTCGAAGCGGAAGTTTTGATGTGGTGTTCAATTGCGCGGCTTATACGAACGTGGATGGATGCGAGTCTCACAGGGAAGACGCCTATCGTGTGAACGCTATGGCGCCTTTGTTCCTTGCGGAAGCCTGCGAGAAGACGGAGACGCAATTGGTCCATGTTTCAACGGATTATGTTTTTCCGGGGACGGAAGAAACGCCCCGCACAGAGTTTGATCTTCCATCTCCTGTCTCCGTGTATGGCAAGACGAAATATGCAGGCGAGATGTTCGTGAGAGAGAACTGCAGCCGATACTTCATCGTGCGGACAGCTTGGCTTTATGGCTGCGGAAAGAACTTTGTAAAGACGATCCTTCGGGTCGCGAAAGAAAAGGGGAAAGTGACGGTAGTCAACGATCAGTTCGGAAACCCGACATCTTCTGTCGATCTCGCCTACCATCTGCTGAAGATCGCTGATGGAGCGCCGTATGGGTTGTATCATGCGACGAATAACGGTGTGTGCTCCTGGTACGATTTCGCAAAGGAGTTTGTCGCTTTAGCCGGCGTGGATGCTGAAGTGCTTCCCTGCAGTTCGGATGAGTATCCGACGCCGACAAAGAGACCAGCGTATTCTGCTTTGGATAACTTGGCTCTTCGTGCCACTGTCGGTGATGAATTCCGGTCTTGGCAGGAAGCGATCCGTGAATATATCGATTTATTGAAAAAAGAGGGGACAATATGAGAAATGTGATCGTTACAGGAGGCGCCGGTTTTATCGGCTCGAATTTCATCCTATACGAGTTGGAAAAAGACCCGGACATCTTTATCGTAAATGTGGATAAACTGACATATGCCGGCAATCTCGAGAACCTGAAATCTGTTGAGAATGATCCCAGATATGTTTTCCGCCAGTTGGATATCTGTGATGCGGAAGAGATCGCTAAGCTGTTTGACGAATATGATATCGACACGGTGATCAACTTTGCCGCAGAGAGCCACGTGGACCGTTCCATAGAGGACCCAATGGTGTTTATCCGCACCAATGTTTTAGGTACAGCAACTCTTCTGAACATCGCAAAAGAAAAGTGGAGCGATGGAAAAGGCGGTTTTAAGGAAGGCGTTCGCTATCTTCAGGTCTCTACGGATGAGGTGTATGGCTCTTTGGGACCGGAGGGATTCTTCCGTGAGGACACACCGCTGGACCCCCATAGCCCATACAGTGCATCCAAAGCATCGGCGGATATGATCACCAAAAGCTATTACGATACCTTCAAGATGCCCATTAACATCACGAGGTGTTCTAACAACTACGGTCCGTACCAGTTCCCTGAAAAGCTGATCCCCCTTATGATCAACAACTGCCTGAATCACAAGGACCTTCCCGTATACGGCGATGGACTTCAGATAAGAGACTGGCTCTACGTGGAGGATCACTGTAAGGCTATCGACTTGGTGGTCAGGAATGGGGTCGTTGGTCAGGTGTATAACATCGGAGGACATAATGAGAGAACGAATCTTTTCATCGTGAACTCGGTCATCTCCTACATCCACGATCATAAAGATGAAAGTGTCGATGACGGTTTGATCAAGCACGTTACAGACCGCAAGGGTCATGATCGCAGATATGGGATCGATCCTCAGAAGATCAAGGATGCACTGGGATGGTACCCGGAAACTCCTTTCGAGAGGGGGATCGTAAAAACGATCGAGTGGTACCTCAACAATGAGGAATGGATCGAAGATGTAGTGTCCGGTGAGTATCAAAAGTATTACGAGAGCATGTACGACAACAGGTGATCTCCTGCGCATGGAGATTTTCGTTGGATCTAATATAAGGTAAAGAAGAGTAAGAGAGCATCCATAGGGGTGCTCTTTTCGCTTGCATGGGCTGTAGTATTAATACTATAATTACAATGGTGTGGAATGGGACTGAAACCTTCACACATTGATCATATTTGAATATTAAAATGAAGATAAAAAGGAGAAAAAACATGGCAAAATTCAACAAGAAAACCGTTGAAGATCTGGATGTAAACGGCAAACGCGTTCTTGTCCGCTGCGACTTTAACGTACCGCTCAAGGAGGGCGTCATCACAGACGACACTAGAATCCGCGCAGCTCTCCCGACCATTCAATACCTGGTCGATAATGGAGCACGTGTCATTCTTTGTTCCCACCTTGGCAAGCCGAAGGGTACAGCAAAACCGGAATTGACATTGGCACCCGTAGCAGTACGTCTGTCTGAACTGCTCGGAAAAGATGTTTGCTTTGCAGCAGATGATGAGGTCGTAGGACCGAATGCAAAAGCGGCAGTTGAAGCCATGAAGGATGGAGACGTCGTACTTCTCCAGAATACACGTTTCCGCCCCGAAGAAGAGAAGAACGTTGAAAACTTCTCTCAAGAGCTTGGTTCCCTCGCAGATCTGTTTGTCAACGATGCATTTGGTACAGCACACCGTGCTCACTGCTCCACAGTCGGTGTTACCGGCTTTGTGAAGGAGTCTGCAAACGGCTACCTTATGGCAAAGGAAGTTGAATTCCTTGGAAACGCTGTTGAGAATCCTGTGCGTCCTTTCGTCTGCATCCTTGGCGGCGCAAAAGTTGCGGATAAGTTAGCTGTTATCGAGAACCTTCTCAATAAAGCAGATACTCTTATCATTGGCGGCGGAATGGCATATACCTTCCTGAAAGCAAAAGGTTATGAGATCGGAACATCCCTTCTGGATGAGACCAAGGTCGATTACTGCAAAGAGATGCTGGCACGCGCTGAAGAAAACGGCGTAAAGTTGCTCCTTCCGGTAGACACTGTTGTCACCAAAGAGTTCCCGACCCCGATCGACGCCGAAGTTGAGACAGAAGTCTTTGATTCCAACAAGATCCCGGCGGACAAAATGGGAATGGATATCGGACCCAAGACACGCGAACTCTTCGCAGATGCGATCAAGAACGCAAAGACCGTTGTTTGGAACGGACCGATGGGCGTCTTTGAGAACCCACAATTGGCAGAAGGTACTAAGTCTGTGGCAAGAGCACTTGCAGAAGCAGATTGCACCTCCATCATCGGCGGCGGCGATTCTGCTGCAGCAGTAAACTCTCTCGGATTTGCAGATCGTATCACACATATCAGCACAGGCGGCGGTGCATCTCTCGAGTTCCTCGAGGGCAAAGAGCTTCCCGGCATCACTGCTATGACCGATAAAGACTAATAAGGAGATCATCCATGAAAAAAGAGAAACGTGCGGCGATCATCGCCGGAAACTGGAAAATGAATAAGACTGCTAGCGAGGCAAAGGAACTGATCAATGATCTTCTCCCTCTCGTGAAAGATGCAGGATGCACCGTGATCATCGGTGTGCCTTTCACAGATATCGCTGTAGCAACAGAGCTTACAAAAGGTTCCAATGTTCATGTAGCAGCTCAGAACTGCCACTTCGAGGACCATGGAGCGTTTACCGGAGAGATCTCTCCCCGCATGCTCACCGAAGCAGGTGTGGAATATGTTATCCTCGGACACTCCGAGCGTCGTCAGTATTTTGCTGAGACCGATGAGACTGTCAACAAGCGCGCACGTGCTGCGCTGGCAGCAGGGCTCAAGACCATCATCTGTGTCGGAGAGAGTCTCCAGCAGAGAGAAGATGGAGTCACGGAAACTTTTGTCGGCGGACAGGTTGAGGCTGCTCTTTGTGGAATGACCGAGGAAGACCTCAAGAATGTCGTTATCGCGTATGAACCGATCTGGGCTATCGGAACCGGCAAGACCGCTACGAATGAGCAGGCGGCTGAAGTCTGTGGATTCATTCGCTCAGTGGTTGCAAAACTCTACAGCGCAGAAGTAGCTGAGGCTCTTACGATCCAATATGGTGGTTCCATGAACGCAGGAAATGCTGCCGGCCTTCTCTCCATGGAGGATATCGATGGTGGCCTGATCGGCGGAGCTTCCTTGAAGCCCAATGATTTCGCTGTTATCGTGGAAGCGGCTTCCAAATAAGAGATCCACATTGTGTAGTGTTCCGGAGGACTGAACGATGAGCATGCATATTGAGGCAAAGCGAGGTGAGATCGCCAGCAAGATCTTGCTTCCGGGAGATCCTCTTAGGGCAAAATATATTGCGGAAAAGTTTTTTGACTCACCAAAACTCGTCAATGAGGTAAGGGGAGCGTTGTGCTACACCGGCAAATGGAACGGCGTCGATGTGTCCGTTATGGGAACTGGAATGGGTATCCCCGCGGTGCATATCTATGCCACCGAACTTTGTACCGAATATGGATGTGAGCAGTTGATAAGGATCGGGACAGCAGGCGGGCTGAAAAAAGGGATGAAGGTGAACGACATCGTATTATCCCAGGCCACCAGCACCACGAGTTCTTTAAATGACCACTGGTTCCAGGGGAGTTATGCTCCATGTGCAGACTTCTTCCTTTTGAGAAAAGCTTACGATAAGGCGGTCGAGATGGGAGTCCCCTCTCACGTGGGAAACACGATCTGCAATGACCTCCTTTACAGGGATGAACGCTTTTTCCACCCGGATCTTTGGGCGGAATACGGTATCATCGCCAGTGAGATGGAGGGAGCTGCGCTGTACACGGTGGCAGCGCATTATCAGAAACAGGCCTTGATGCTCATGACAGTTGCAGGAGGCCCATACGTAACGGAACAGGTCCTGACCCAGGAAGAAAGGGAACAGGGACTGGATAATATGATCCTGATTGGATTGAAGACACTTTGTGAAGATTAGAAAGGAAAAGAAAATGGCAAAATTGTTAAATCTGGCAACTTTAGCTGCCGCAGCTGCAGGCGCAGCATACTATCTTGAGAAAAAAGGAATCCTGAAAGTCACGAATAAAGTCGGTGAGGACGGATCCCGCGAAATCGGTCTCAAGATCGAGACGCCTGAAAAACCTTTGACGGATACCGTGAAAGAAGATCTCAAGACAGCGGCTGACCGTGTAACAGAGAAAGCCAATGAGCTGGTAACGACAGCAAAGGGCAAATTCGATGAACTGACGGAAGAGTCTTCTGAGATCGAGGCAGAAGTACAGGAAGTCGTAGAGGACGTCAAAGAAGCGGTCGAGGAAAAAGCGGAAGATATCAGCAAGGATATCGACGAACTTTTGAAAGAACTCGACGACGAAGATCTTGGACTGTAATCTGTAGTTAACAGAAAGCGTTTACAGCAGGCAATGATTGGTTGCCTGCTGTATTTTATATTTGTCGAACGTACGCTGAACAAGGTACAGAGCGTTCCGTAAGACCACCGGTATTTCAGCGTATGAGGCGACCGGGAACAGAGATAGAAACAAGATCGACGAGATCCAATGAGAGCACGGACAGATGTGAAGATAAAAGAAGAATATGACAAAGAATTTTTTTAAAATGTAAATATGTAAAATAATATGAATTAGAATGCTTGTTGTAGGAAAAAACCGGTGCATTTACAGGCAACTAACGGTTTGACATGGCAGGCTGTATGCTGTAAACTGAAACAGCTTTTGATGATGAAAATCATCTTTGCCATTTTTTAACCCCTCCATGTGGTGGATAGTCTGATCCTGGCTTTCGGTATCATGGATTCGATGATCTAAAAAGAATTACTGTTATTTCCACGGTTCTGATTGTCCGGCTCAGGCAGCTATCTGAAGCGTGGAAATTCTTTTTCAGACAGTAACTGTATACTAACCTTTATGTGCTTTGTTTGTAAGAGCGCATTTGTGAAAATAGAAAGGTGAAAGTGTCAAGTTAGTAATGAATACGGGCGAAAAAATGAGATGAACAGAAAATAAAGTACTACGGAGGGATATATGTCTTCGGAAATGCCAAAAGTATACAAGATCTCTGACGTCGCAGAGATGCTTCAGGTCACAAGAAGGACTATCTACAACTATCTGAAGGACGGAAGGATCGAGGCGGTCAAGATAGGAAGAAACTGGTATGTAACGGAGGAGCATCTCAACAATCTGCTCTCGGGAAAACTTGAGAAGAGCAAGACGAATCTGGCGATGCAACAGGAACACGAGCGCAATCTCTAATAATGGCGAAAGATCTTTTTTGATAAATGGATAATAAAGAATTGAAAAAGATGAACCGGCTGCAGTTGCTTGAAGTTCTTTACGAACAGCAGACGAGGATCGAGGAGTTGGAGAGGGAGAACAAGGAACTTGCCTCTCAACTTGAACAGAGAAGGATCGTCATCGGAAACGCAGGATCTATCGCAGATGCTTCGCTCGCATTGACGAACGTTTTCGAGGAAGCGCAAAAAGCCGCAGACATGTATCTGGACAGCATTCAATACATTTACGAGAGCATCCGGAGCGGGAAGATCCGATACAAAGATAGCGGGGCGTTAAAGGAGGAGAAGGATGGAGAGTAACCTTCCTTCAAGTCAGGAGATCCTCAAAGAGCTCAATAAAGAGAGGTATAAGAGGAACTTCCGAAAAGCGTTGAAATCCACGGCGTATTCTCTCATCACGGTCTCTGCGATCGCTGTGTTGGTTGCGGTGCTGCTGCTTCCGGTCTTGAGGATCTACGGAACCTCCATGACTCCATCTCTTACAGAGGGGGACTATGTGGTTTCCGTAAAGGGATCCAGTTTCAAGACAGGAGACATCATCGCTTTCTATTACAACAACAAGATCCTGGTGAAGAGGATCATCGCGCAGAGCGGAGACTGGGTAGACATTGACCCGGAGGGAAACGTTTATGTAAACAACGAACTTCTGGAAGAGTCTTATATCTCCGACAAGTCGTTTGGCGATTGCAACATCTCACTCCCATACCAGGTGCCGGAATCCCGTGTTTTTGTGCTGGGAGACCACAGAAGTGTTTCAGTAGATTCCAGAAATACAGCTGTGGGATGCGTCGCTGAGGAGCAGATCGTTGGAAAGATCATTTTTCGGGTCTGGCAACTTTCTGATCTTGGCGCTGTACGGTGATGGCATTTAGAAAATGTGATTAAATCTTTCCGAACTAAGACTGAACAGTGGAAGTCTAAGGGGAGAGAATTAAGGATCCCAACTGTGGGTCAAACAGTGCATCCCATACGGGAAGAACTCGTATGGAACAGAAGAAAGGAAAATATCAAGAAGATGAAGAACATCAAGAAGATCCTGGCATTGTTTTTGATGCTGACTGTGGTCGTTGGACTCAGTACAGTCGTCCGTGCCGTGGAAGTGACCGTAGAAGGGGCGAAAACGAATGAGACTTATAACGCATACAAACTGTTCGATGCTACGATCGACGGCGAAAAGGTCTCTTACACGATCCTCAAAGAGGTGGGGGAAGAAGGGAACAAGGCGACAAACCCTGTTTGGACTGCAGTAGTCGGAAGCGCTTCTGCTGACAATAAAGGGGCGTACACCGCAAACGGACTCAAGTTTACTCCATCGGCAGGGGATCCCAACGTTTTTGTGGTGGAGCAGACTGACGATTTCAGTGCTGCAGATCTCGCTGCTGCTTTGAACACGATTCTTCAGGGTGCAGAAGAGGGTGAAAAGCCTCTCGGTGAGCCGATCACTGGAAGCGAAGGGAAGATCACGATCCCTGATGATCAGTTGGGTTACTATTTTGTGGACACCACTCTTGGCTCTTTGTGCTCATTGGTAACTCCTGGAACAGGACAGGAACTGTATGAGAAAAACAGCGTTCCTACTTTAACGAAGGAAGTTAAAGAGGATTCCACAGGTGATTTCGGTGAATCTGCACATGGAGACATGGGTCAGACCATGCAGTTCAAACTCACTGTGAATACAGGTACGAATGAGCAGGGAGCAGCTGTATATGGAGATGATGATCCTGAGCCCAGTGGCGTTGACGACAATTATGTCATTACAGATATTCTCCCCATAGGAATGACCTATACGGGAGATACGTTTGCGACGACAACGGGAGCTCAAAAAGTCGAAGGTACGGATTCTACAGCAACAGTGTCCATTTCCGGATGGACCCTTGGGACAGATCTTTGGGTGACTTATGAAGGTGATGTGCTCACGATCACTTTAAAAGCAGACAAGGTAAAAACGCTCGGTCAGGATGTTGATATCGAGATCCTTTATGGGGCTCGCATCGATTCCGACGTTGTAGTAGGGGGAGACGGAAACACAAACACAGCTGTGCTCAGGTACAAAAACCAAGTAACAACCGAAGTTGAAGCTACAGTATATACTTACAAGTTTGAAGTCCTGAAGGTGGATGCTGAAAACAACGAGACCACTTTGGATGGCGTAAAGTTTACATTAAAAGACTCGAATGGCAAGTATTATGTCGCCAGCACGGATAACGCATCGATTTGGCAGACTGAGGAAAACGCCATTGCCACAAGTGATGGTGGAAAGATCACATTCACGGGGCTGGATGCGGGAACATATACTCTGACTGAGGTCGAAACGAAGGATGGCTATAACCTGTTGGATGGCGATGTCACCGTGACGATCAGCGATACCGGTGAAGTTTCGATGGATGGTGCGAAGAGCGTTGAGAATGGCGTGATAACCATTGAGAACAGAGCTGGTGTAGTCCTTCCGTCCACTGGTGGTATCGGTACGACTGTCTTCTATGTTGTCGGTGCACTGCTGCTGTTTGTGCCAGCGATCATTCTGGTTTCCAAGAAAAAAACCGGCACAATGGATAAATAATTGATGTTTGATTGACTTTCTGATAGGGGAATCCCGGAAAAACCCGGGATTCCCTTGAGGACATCTAAAGGGGAAGGTCAAACATGTGCCTATTAACGCCTGTTAGCAGGCAGATGCTTGATCTTTGGGAAAGGATGGAGTCGGGTTCAGCGATGGAAGAAAAAGAAAACACTCGCGGTACTTCCAGACAGAGTTGGATCCGGAAGAATTGGAGCACGGTTTTGATCGTGACCTCCATGATCATCGGTGTTGGGCTTCTGGCATACCCTTCTTTCTCGGATTATTGGAATAGTTTCCATCAGTCCCGTGCAATCATGTCTTATGCGGAAACTGTGTCAAACATGAGTTCGGAGGACTTTGAGAGGGAGATCAAAGCTGCTATGCAGTATAACGCTGAGATCGCCAAGGAACCTTTCAAGTGGAAGATGTCGGAAGAGGAAGTGGAAAAGTATTCCGAAACACTGAACTTTACCGGCAACGGCAATATGGGGTATATCGTGATCGACAAGATCAAGGTCTCTTTGCCGATCTACCACGGAGTGGAAGAAAACGTCCTTCAGACGAGCATCGGTCATATAGAAGGAAGCAGCCTTCCTGTTGGAGCAGCGACCTATGACTACGACGAACAGCGGGTGATGGATGAGACGGATGGATCCCATTGTGTTTTAAGCGGTCACAGAGGTCTGCCTAGCGCGAGATTGTTCACAGATCTGGACAGGCTTGTGGAAGGAGATACCTTCTCTCTGAACGTTCTAGGCAACACCTACACATACCAGGTGGACCAGATCCGGGTGGTAGAGCCGTCGGATCTCACAGATATCCAGTTGGTCCCGGGTATGGACTACTGCACTTTAGTGACCTGCACCCCATACGGGATCAACACCCACCGTCTTCTTGTTCGGGGGCACCGTGTGGCAAACCCGCAAGGAGAGGTCACTGTTACAGAAGATGCGATCCTGATCGACAGCATCTATGTCGCACCGTTTATCGCAGCTCCGATCATTCTGATCCTGTTCATCATCGTCCTTTTTGAGACGCGTCAACCGAATAAAAGGAAACAATCGCAATGAAGATAAGATGGCGTTTAAGTGTGTTTTGCATCTTGCTTGCCCTGACCTGTGTGGTCTCGGTAGGCAGGATCTATGCTGCAGACGCCGTCAAACAGGATGTGAAGTTCACCACAAATATCTCTCAGGATGAACTGGACAAGATCGAGGGGAAAACAGATGATGACTCTTTGGTCGTCGATCTGTATCGTGTAGCGGAGATCGAGTGGGATGGAACGATCGGGAAGTATCTATTCTCATCCGAAGAGCCTACGATAATGAACCTTTTTCGAGACAGTGAAGCGTTTGAAGAAAAGGAGGGTAGGTACTACGTCAAAGGCGAATATACAGATGGTGAAAGAAGCGAAGAACTCGCAGATGCTCTGGAAGGGCTTGCAGCTCAGTTTGCGGAGATCGTTTTGAAGAACGACAGCGGATTTGGTCCCGTTGATCATGCCTCCGTCAATGCGATGGATGCAACCACATTGGATCGAGCGCTTTATATCGCTGTGACCAGACCAGCCGGATATTCGGATTTGGATGATTATTTGGTGAATGACAACGACGAGTGCAAAACCTTTGCGAACAGTTTTGATCTTGTTTACACCTTTGATCCTATCCTAATACCTGTTACAAAAGAAGATTTTACCATTTCGATCAAGTACTCCACGGATACGCGGTACGGTGACCTCAAGATCGTTAAGATCCTTGAGCGGATCGTTGTAGATAACCCCGGGACTTTCGTGTTCCATGTGACAGCACAAAAGGAAGGAAAGAAAGTCTATGAGGACTATCATTCCTTTACCTTCTACGATGCCGGACAGCAGGAACTGGTGATCGAGGGGAAGATCCCGATGGGTGCCACTGTAACTGTTACAGAGGAATACTCCGGTTCAACTTATGCCCTGAAGTCTGTTGAACTCAGTTCCGGAGAGGCTCCTTTGGTCATCCTCCCCGCAGATGAAGAGGGAAATATAGCAACCGCCACCTTCACCAACGATTTTTCGGACACGCATACCAAAGGATATGGCGTCAGGAATGAGTATGATGTGATCGAAGGAGTCCTCACATTCAACAGGAATGATCTGAAGAAGGGAGGGACCGAATCTTGAAGAAGCATTTTCTAATCCTCCTCGCGGCAGTGTTGCTCGTGGTAGTCTCCGTCCCGAATGCTTTCGCCTATTTTTACACGTATACCAGAGGTTCCCGTGAGTTGGTCGTAAGTCTCAAGGACAGCACGAACTTGGACGAGACTGTAATTGTCACGCAAAAGAACCTATCGATCAAAGCGGATGCGGGAAGCGATCCCGTTTATGTCCGTGTCAAGGTATTTGCGAGCGAAGATCTTGATGTGGGAAGCGTCACAACGGGGTGGGAAAAGAAGGCGGACGGCTATTATTACTATCAGACACCGATCGACGGTGATCCGGAAACTTCCTATGAAGATACAGCGAGCATCCAGATCTCTGTTTCCCTGAAAGAAACAGAAAGCGCTGAGTATGCGGATTCCTACAACGTCGTCGTGATCTATGAGACGACACCGCTCCTGACCGATCCAGACGGAGCAGCATACGCAGACTGGAACAACGCGACAGTGGGAGGGCAAGGTTGATGAAAAAGATACCCTTCCGCTACATGATAGTATTTGCTGCCGCGATCGCCCTTCTTGTATTCAGCACAGTAAAGAGCGCGCAGGCTCTGCCAACCTATGTTTCCGGAGAATACACAACAGAATTCAAAATGTATCACATTGGTGTAGCTCTGTGGGAAGGCAGCGAGATCGTCAATTACAAGAGTTATAACAGTGGGGATGAGACCTGGCATGTGAATAGCGTGGAGGACGGAACTCTCTTCCGGGGCAAAGAGGATGCTCTTGGCGCGGGAGAAACGGTATCCGCGAACGTCCACGTAAGCAATATGGGGTCCATCGACGAATATGTCCGTTTGGTCATTTATAAATATTGGACGGATGGCAAGGGGAACAAACAGTACGGTCTGGATCCGCGTTTGATCCATATGGATTTCCAAGGAGAGAAATGGCTCCTGGATGAGACCAATTCTACAGAGGAGATGTATGTTCTTTACTATACAGAGCCCCTGTCTTTTGGAGAAGATCCCGGAGTTACGTCTGACCTCACGATAATGCTTTCTCTGGATGGGGAGATCAAAAAAGAGTATTCCGTGATCGAGGTCGATACTACAACTTTGGAATACAGATACAAATATGACGGCATGGCAGTCCGGGTGGAGATCGAGGCGGACGGAGTCCAGGAGCATAATGCTCAAGACGCGATCAAGGCCGCGTGGGGGAGAGAAGTCAGCATCAGTGATTCTCTTAGCGGCAGCGGGCTGACAGCGGTGGGGACAGGAGGTTGATGGTATGAGAAAAAGAATGCTGGCCATCCTGTTCCTGATGGAGACATTGTTCTATATATGCGCAGCACCGGTCTCTGCCAAGTTCTATGAAGAGACCTTCGACGTGGAGTTTGACGGAGAGAAGATCGTCGTAATCGGCACAGAGTTAAAGAGCCTTACGGAGATCATAGACGGGATCCAACCTGGAGACAATGCTACCATCACCTTCCATCTTGAGAACAATTCCAACGAGGCTGTTGAGTGGTATATGTCCAACAGTTCCGTTTCATTTGAAAGAGCGCTGAACAATGCCAACGGGGCGGCATATGAATATGAACTGACTTATTCCGGCAAAGAGGAGCCCCTCTTCTCATCTGGATCTGTTGGAGGTGATCTGTCTGAAGAGGCAACGGAGGAAACGCCCGTAGGCATCGAGACAGCGACAGAGGATCTTGATGAATTCTTTCTTCTGGATACATTTGCTGCGGGACAGAACGCGACAGTAACTTTGAAGTTATCCTTGGATGGAGAGACTCAGACAAACAGTTACCAAGCAGCAATGTCGGATGTGACTCTTACTTTTGCAGTGGAGCCAGTTGTGGATGCGACACCGACTCATGTCCAGCGAATCGTATATGTTCCCAATACGGGTGACAATACCTTATTGTTCCTGTATCTGGGGTTGGAGATCGGAGCGGTAGTCCTGCTGATCCTGGTGCTTTTGAGATATCGCGCGTATCGAAGAAAGCAGAAGGAGGCAAGATGAAAAGGATGTTTGGAGCTCTGCTCCTTCTGATCTTGTTGCTCTCAATATCTCCCTGCATCTATGCAGAAGAATACAAAGAAAAGTTTACCGTAACGGTAGATGGCGGTTCACATGGAGCCTTTGCAACGGGTGATACCGTTGTGCTGTCGTATGAGCGGACTGGCACCGGGCTTTGGAATTCTACTGAATTTCGAAACAATTACCCGATCACTTTGGATTCCGATAAATACTATCTGAAGGGATTCCATATTTCCGGACATAGCGAAGACACAGCAAATGTGACTGTGGACAGAGATCTCATGATCGTTGACTATTATGGAGTCAAGGGCGATCAGGTCGCATATTACGTTGAATACAAGGATAGACAAGGCAACGCGATCGCCGACACGGAGGAACTTTACGGAAACGTAGGGGATAAACCGGTCGTTGCGTTTAAATTCATAGACGGATATACGCCATATAATACCTTTGCCTTTACGACCAGTGAGGGCTTGAAAAAGGGAGATCCGATCACTTTCACTTTTGTCTACGACAAAGTGGGGAGTGGTGACGGCGGAGTGATTTACGATGACACGCTCATCTACACAACAGGAGGAAGCGGAGGAGGAAGTGGTGCGACGCCTGCCAATGGAGAAGGGCAGGAAGGACCAGCCGAGATCGTAGATATTGACGACCCGAACCCGCCTACAGCTGGTCCTACTACAGATCCAACTACAATCGATGATCCGAGCGAGCCTGGTTCAAAACCCACAATTTCTGAGTGGATACAGCAAAATCTTTTGGCGATCATCGGAGCGATTGCCATCCTCACGATCCTACTGCTGCTGATCTTTTTGCTGATCCGCAGGAGGCGGGAAGAAGATGATGATGAGGACGAGGAAGATGAATAAAACATCTTCCAAAAGCGTGATCTCTGTGATCCTGCGCGTCTTGAGCACGATCATTATCCTGCTAGTTTTGACCGTGTTGATTCCGATCAGCGTGCCGAAACTTCTCGGCTATGGTACCTACAATGTGGTGTCCGGGAGCATGAGCCCGGAGATCCCTGTGGGAAGTTTGATACTTGTGGAGCAAACAGAAGTATCCGAGCTGGCTTCGGGCGATATCATAGCGTTTTATCGCAACGGAATAGTGGTCTGTCATCGAATACTGGAAAACGATGCTTATCGCCAGATGCTCACTACAAAAGGAGACGCAAACGAGTCTGCTGATTTTGAGGAAGTCTCCTATGGGCAGGTGATCGGGAAGGTGGCAAGGCATTTCGCGCTGCTTGGCGCGGTGGGCGAATACCTGACATCCTCTTCAGGGAAATTGTTTGCCATCGAATTGCTCGCGCTGGCACTTTTGCTGAACATCATTGGAACAAAACTCAAAGAAAAGACGGAAACATAAGAAACTTTTTCAATAGGAAAAAGAATATTGGAAACACGTAATGTATAAGGGATATTTTGAACAACTGATCAAGGTCATGGAACGTCACAGCCTGCTGAAAAAGGCGACTGCGGCGCTTATGGCGTTGGTCGTTTTTGTCACGACATATGCATTAGTGCTTCCAGCTTTGACATTGGAGAAAGAGACTTTCTGTGGGTTGGAGGAGCACGTTCATACAGAAGAGTGCTACCTTCCGATCCTGATCTGCGGAACAGAGGAATCCGAGGGAACAGAGGATGAGATCCTCACGACCTATGAGACGATTCTTACCTGCAAAGTCTCAGAGCATGAACATTCCGAAGACTGCTTTGATGAGAATGGCGACCTGACATGCGTCTTGAAGGAACATGTCCATGGTGAAGATTGCTATACAGAAAAAGAGACAACTGTTCTGATCGAAGGACAAGAAGGGCACACACATTCCGAAGACTGTTATGAACTGGTGTTGATCTGTGACAAAGAAGAGCACCAGCACTCATCTGACTGTTTCGCTAAAGAGCAGCCTGAGATCAACACAACGGTCATAACCGCAGACGGCGAGACTTATCAGATACGGCTGGCGTACACAGAAGTGTCCGGGATCCCGGAGGACGCCGAACTAAAAGTCCGCGAATTGACAGAAGAAGATGAGGAATACGAAGAATACCTTGAGAATGCAGTAAAAGAAACCGGCTGCGAAGAAAAAGGACAGATTTATGCCAGATTCTTCGACATTGAGATCTGGAGCGGAGACACCAAGATTGAGCCGGAAGGAGAAGTTTCTGTAAGTATCCTTTTGATGGATGCACCGAAAGAAGTCGAAAGCGACCTCACGGTCGTCCACTTCTCAGAAGAAGGTGTGAAGGTCATGGATCCTGTTGAAGATGCAGAGAGCGCTTTACTCGAGGAGAAGGACGAGGATTCTACAGAACTCAGCTTTGTGACGGATTCTTTCTCGGTTTACGGCGTCATAGGCTCAGCAATAGAGAAAACAGTGATCGGATCGGATGGACATAACTATTCGGTCTTGGTCACATTTACCCCGGATTCCGGCATCCCTACGGATGCAGAACTTGAGGTCATAGAGGTACAGAAAGATACAGAAGAATACGAGAAGTACTCGGATGAGGCACTAGAGGCTTTGCATTATTCTGAGGCAAGTTACCTGCGCCTGTTTGACATTTCTATCGTGAAGGACGGGCAAAAGATCCAGCCTGCAGATGGAAAATCTGTTCAGGTGAAGGTGCAGTTAGCGGATGCGGACACCAATACCATGCAAGTAGTCCACTTCGGTTCAACTACCGAAGTTTTGGATGCGAAAAAAGGAAGAGAAGGCGATGGAGTAGAGATCCTGTTCGAAACAGGGTCATTCAGTGTTTATGCTATCGTGGATGCACCGGATCCATTTACCAGTACGGGATGGATCAAGGTGTCCTCAATCGACGAACTTGCGGAGCGCGGGGAACAAGGTCTTTACGTCAGCCACACAGGCTTGTTTTTCTTCACAAACGGAATCACGGAGATAACAAACGGACGCACTGGTATCACCAAAACAAACAAAGTGGTGTCTCCGGAGTATGCCAATGGTAAAGTGCTTTACTACTTTGAACGAGTCCCCGGTACAACGAACCAGTTCTATGCGTATTGCTACAGTGATGACGGAACAGAGAAACTGTATGTGAAGCAGACAGGCAACAGTCTGAATTTCTCTTCGGAAGAGGAGAAGATGGCTTTCACAATATCGACTGATACGACAGCGGATGGTACCCGTTTCCGCATGGGTGGCACTGGAGGCTACTACTGGAACATGCAGGGCGGTGAGAGCGGTAAATCGTTTGCTGCATACAACAGTGCTGGCGACACTAACTCCCAAATGTATCTCTGGTATTACGTGGCACCACCTCAGGACATGTATGAACTGGACGGTAAAACGTTCGGTATCATGTACAGTGATGACACGATCTTGGGTAAGGCTATGATGTCGGATTCAGAGGAAGAAGGAACTCTTGTCGTCGATGAACTTCCGATATTGAGCATGAAAGACCGTTCAAAGATCTATGTCGCAAAGGATAGCAGTATTTCCGAATGGACGTTCCATTTTGTGTCAGATGATCTTTACTACATGACAACAGAGACAGATGAAGGCACAAAGTATTTAACACTCACTGCGGATGGGGTCACTTTGGAGGATCAGCCAACTGAGAACGCTGAGATCAAGGTCCTCCCAGGAACAGGTGCTAACAAGGGAAAATATAATTTCTCCGTTAACGGCGTATATTTGAACCTGGTCAATGTCGCGGGAGGAAGAAAGTTCAATGCGTCGACAAAGTTGAGCGACACGGTTTGGCTCAACACAGTGGACACGAAAGAGTTTACTGTAGATGATCTTTTGATCTATTCTGCTCACAAAGTGAGCGTGTCTGATGAAGATCATGTCTACGACAGGACGGTTGATGGCGAAAGGGAGCAGTCCCAAGTCATCATCTATACCCGTGTGTGGAATGATAAGACATTAAAATATGAGTTCTATGCGGTCAACCATGACGGATCATTAGTACGTGTATTTGAAAGTGGCGATGTCATACAGTGGGTAGAGAACAGCGTAAACACGCTTCTATGGGATTTCACGGAATATCATAACGATGATGGTAGTCCAAACTATTTCTACGAATTACAGAATACACAGTATAAGAAATATATCGCACCACAAGTTACTGGAAGCCAGGTCCTATCCGACAGTACGATCGGTATCAACCTGAATGGACGTCGTTATGGTTATGACTACACGACGATCGTCGCCTGGGATGATGCAAATTATCAGTATGTCGGTTTGAAAGTCAAAGATGGCGAACTGGTCCCATGCCGATTGGATGAGGCGGATGACTTCTATTTCGCCATTATCAAGGAAAACAACGATCCCAAAGCATTGTCGACTGTTGATACGATCGACAGTACTCAATATGGGATCACGATGAAGATGATCGATTTCAACAACCAAGTTGTGGACAATCGAGACAAGATCCAAACAGAATTCTTCGGTCCGAAGGACAATAACGTAGCTGGGATGTTGTCCACCAATTTAACGAACGGCTATCCGACTACGATCCAGGGAACGACAGGACATGCTGTGCCTTTGTCTGACCTGTTCAAAGCATCTGATCTGTACGAAGTCAATCATCTGTTTATAGAAAGTACCTACAATGAAAGCGGATACTTCGAGTATGACTCAACGAAGAACTATGCTTATTTAGGAGATGGCACTGACTTTACAGTCTATGACCAGCTCGCGACCGTCTCACCGTCTTCCAATGCCAAGAGTACGAACCATGGCCTTTTCTTCCCGTACACGCCTATCATCAATCCTGAGACGGGAGAGCCTTGGCCATATTCAAAAAACTACACCAATACAACGACAACGACAAACACGGCTTTACCAAAAGATGATCCCAGATATGGTGAACCGCTTCACGAGTTGCCAAATAAATCCTCAAATTATTTTTACGGGATGGAGGTAGACGCCAGCTTTACACAGACACCCAGTGGATTGGATGCATGGGGACATGACATTATTTTCGAGTTCTCGGGCGATGACGATTTCTGGCTGTATGTCGACGGAGAATTGGTCCTTGATTTGGGAGGAGTCCACTCTGCGATGACAGGAACGGTGAATTTCCGCACAGGAGAGGTCAAGAGTAGCCGTGGCAACAGTACGCTGTACGATCTGTTCAGACAAAACTACATAACTCGTGGCATGTCTGAAGAAGAGATCAATACGAAACTGGCCGAAATATTCCAGAAGAACGAGAAGAATCAATACGTATTCAAAGATTACACCACCCATGACATGAGGATCTTCTACATGGAACGTGGTGCAGGTTCTTCAAACCTTCATATGAGGTTTAACCTGGCTTCCGTAAAACCCGGAACGTTTATTCTGAAAAAATCTTTATCCGGTGTGGAAAACACAAGTAATGACCTGATCGAGTTCCCTTATCAGATCTGGTATAAAACAGAGGCGGATGGAGAAGTATTTGAGCACCTTCTGACGGACAATAGTAAAGTTCTCTATGAAGGATCTTCCTCACAGGTCAAGATGATGGAGTCATTTACTCCCGCAGGAGGCACGGAAGCCTATCAAAATGTGTTCTTCCTGAAGCCGGGGCAGTCCGCAGAAGTAACCCTTCCGGACGGGGCTACAACGTACCGTGTCGTGGAGTGCGGAATCAATCCGGATATCTATGATGTAGTTAAAGCCAACGATGTTGTTCTTGCAGGTGAAGATACTTCGAACGTTGTAGGAACCACAGCGAGACAGGACTTTGCTACAGAATGGGATACGCAGCAGAACAGGTCAAAAGTCGAATATGACAACCATGTTAAAGAAGGAGCAATGCGCTCGCTGCTGATCACAAAGAAAGTATATGACAGCACAGGAAGAGAACTTCTGACATATCCGATCCACAATGATGGTGAAGAGGAGCCAACATTCACGTTCCGACTTTACCTCGGCAATGAAAACGCAAGCAGCACCAGCCTTCCTCTGGCAAACATGTATGCCTACTGTGTAAAGGATCCGAGTGGGAATTATTGTAAGTGGAACTCGGCAGAGCAGAAATTCGAGTCTCTTGGAAAGACAGAATACAGTGAGCTCTCCAGTGAGGAAAAGACCCTAGTTACTTTCCACACATCTATGTACGGATCGATCTCCAAGGTCCCTGTGGACCATACAGTGGAAGTTAGAGATCTTATCATCAGTTCCCAGTACTTGGTGGAAGAACGCGCCTGGGAGATCCCGAGGGGATATACTCTGCGCAATGGGGACGGGTATACCCGTTTGGACGTGGATCCGGTCGTGACCGGTGACGCAGCACGGAACGGAACTTTAAAAGTAGATGAAACACCAGATATTGAAGTACGCAACCAGATCGGTTGGGGTCTTACGGTTCAAAAGGTGTGGACGGACAAGGACTTCATGAAGAGCCACGACGACATTTATTTTGCCGTGTATCTCGGAGACGATCTTGTGGAAGGAACAGTAAGGCGTCTGAAATCATCTGAGACAGAAGTCTATTACTTCTTCCCGGATCTGTACGACAGTGATGGCAATAGTCATGAATTCAGTGAGTTCGTCGTTCGTGAAGTGGACCTTACTATACCCGAAGGCGAGAGTTTGACTGTCGACAGCGATGGCAAAGTTACCGGAGGCTACAGTGCGGTAACGCCAATTGATGAGGGTGAGGAACTGATCATAGGTGGGACTCCATCAGGAGGAACCTACCATTCCGCAGATGACGGATACCATTACACCGTTTCTTATACTACTGGCGATCCGACGGGACATAATGAAAACGTCCGGACAGACACCGTGACAAACTCAAGACCCGGAATTGCCTTTTATAAGAAAACGCTGGATGGGCAAAATCTGGCTGGGGCAGTGTTCAAACTGAGAGATTCCAATGATCAGGATGTGGCGGCTTCTTCGTATACATCCGACGAGGATGGACTGATCACAGTCGCTTATCTGTCCGAAGGAAGCTACACTTTGACAGAAGTTGGCGCTCCGAAGGGTTACGTTGTTCTAGATGGCGCGATGACGATAACTTTGGACGACAACGATACCGTTACGATCAGCGGAGTCAGCAGTGACTATTACGATCTGGAAGAGGATCCGACCGGGCAAATGACTGCCATTGTGACGATCAAGAACCGTCCGAGCACGTTCCTTATGAAAAAAGTGGACGGCGATACCGCTGAAGAACTTGAAGGAGTTCATTTTGCTCTCTATCCGGAGGTCATTAACTCGGCGGACGGGTCCAGAACCAAGGATTTCAATCCGTTGCAGGGATTAGCAGATCTCATTACAGATGAAAACGGCATTATCCCTAAGATCAACAAGGAGCAATTGAATCCAGGAACATATTACCTGACGGAAACGCAAACTTTAGAGGGATACTATTTGCTGGAAGGAGATCTCTGCTTTACCATCGGTGAAGATGGAAGGATCCTTATCAACGATGCAGACAGAACCAATTGGCTCAGCATTGAGACTACAGAGGATGGGAATGTTGCCTTTGTGGTTACGATACCCAACAATCACAGTCAACAGTTGAGCATCATGAAAGTGAGCATTTCGGATATCAACTCTCCGCTTGAGGGGGCGAAGTTTAACCTGTACCGAGTGAAAAACGGAGTAAGGGAAACATTGCCTTTATACAGGGGAATGGTATCAGGCGAAGACGGTTTCCTGGTATATGATTCACACACTGTCTTCGAACTGGAGGAAGGCGTTTACCACCTAGTCGAAACGGAAGCGCCTATCGGTTATGAGATCAAGACTCAGCCTGTTGTAATCACCGTTGCGGCAGACAGGATCACTTATGACGAAGGCACCACTTTGTCAGCCAGTGGTGATGGCGTAAGCAGGGACGAGACGACAAAGGTCTACACGATCAAGGTCTCGAATTCAGCAGGGTATGCATTGCCTGCATCGGGTGGCATCGGAACAGTTAATATTCAAAAATTCGGGTTGGCTCTCTTAGGAATCGCAGGAATGCTGATGCTGATAAATAAGAAGAGAAAACGGGATTAAAACAATTTTTACACGAGCACACCGCTAGATGACAGATGTCTCGGTGGTGTGCTTTTTTCGAAAAAAGTCAATGGAGCCCACGGGATCGATGTAACTGTAGTGTTCTGTTTTTATATCACAATACTTCTGGGAAGGTAGGTAAAAGTGTGGAGATAATTATTGTTGACGATGAAGATATCATACTGAGCGGGGAACAGAAACTTGTTCAAAAGTGTGTACCGAACGCAAGAGTTCAGGCTTTCAGATCACCAGAGGAAGCGCTGGAATATCTCAGAAGGATCCCAGTCGATGTGGTGTTTTTGGATATTGAAATGCCGGGCTATGATGGGGTAACACTTGCCAAGAAGATGAAACTGATCCGTCCCCGCGTCAATATCATTTTCGCGACAGCGTACCGCGATTATTATGAGGCGGCAATGAGTCTTCGCGTTTCCGGATATTTGCTGAAACCTTTGAAAGAAACTGAAGTGCTTGAGGAATTGGAGAACCTGAGTTTCCCACTGAATCCCACCAATAGTGGTTTGTTTGTTAGAACCTTCGGAAGTTTTGAGGTATTTTATGACGGAAGGCCCCTACTGTTCCGATATCAAAAGACAAAAGAGTTGTTTGCCTATCTTATTGACCGAAGAGGCTCCATGGTGTCGAGAGATGAACTGATCACGATCCTTTGGGGTGGTGAAACAGAAAGAGACAGCTATTATAAACAGATCCAAAAGGATCTCAGTGATACTCTTTGCAGCATTGGCAAGGGCGATATTTTGATCAAACAAAGAGGTTCTGTCGGCGTATTGGCAAACCTTATCAATTGCGACTACTATGAGTGGCTGGAAGGTTCTGCAGAAGGGGTGACCTCTTTCTTCGGGGAATATATGCGCCAGTACGACTGGGCCGAGGAGACACTTGCTAACATTGAGGGAAGAAAGAATCCATGTATTTAGTAGGAGGGGTCCTGAACCTTTTTTGCTGCTGCCTTGGAGTGATGATCCTTTCTGTTACACACAGAGGTAAACGGAGAAGATCTGGTGTCTCCATTATCAGTCGCTGGACATTTATGTTTTGCACAGTGATGCTGGGATGCAGTGGAACAGCGTTATGTTTTTTTCGCGCAAATAAAAACATGGAGAAGATATATTTCTTCCTCACAACATGTTTTTATATCTTTTTCTACATGACTACAGCATCTTATACCTACTATATTGCTGAAGTATATGAAGTCCGCCAGGAGCGCATGGCGAAGATCCTGATAGGGATCAGCAATGCTTCCTGTTTCCTTGGGTTGATCATGTGGTCTGCCAACAGCGTGACACCTTACTTTTATGATATGGTCGCGATGGAAGCCACAAACCCTATTCTGTATAAGTTGGGGAGCGTTCCCGGCGCGATATCTGTCTTGATCGATATTGCTTTGGTCATCCTATACAGGGATAAAGGAGAGATGGGATCGTTCAGCCTTGCGATTTGGCCACTGTTTCCATTGTTATCCTCGATAGTGGGGCATATTCTTCCAGGAGTCAGTTTTACTTCGGCATTGATGTTTGCCAGTATCTTATTCAACCATTTTCGTTTCGACGAAGTGTTGGATGCAAGAAGGGAGGATTTGGAGCGAGAAAAAGAAGAACTTCAACTTCGAATGACTTTTGAGAGGGTCAAGCCGCACTACATTTATAACGTTCTCACGTCCATCTATTATCTTTGTGAACAGGATGCGAAGAAAGCACAGCATGCCATCGGTGTTTTTTCGGATTATTTAAGAAAAGCATTGCACGTGATGGAGCATGATGAAACAGTCCCGTTTTCAACAGAACTTCAGATGATCGAGAATTATTTTGAATTGGAGAAGATGAGGTTTGGAGATCGGATTCAAGTCGTCTATGATATCCAGGAAAAAGATTTCGCCATTCCTCCTTTTACGGTGCAGCCACTGATCGAAAATGCTGTGAAGCACGGATCCAATGGTAAAGATGTCGTTACGATCCATCTTACGACCGAAAGAAAAGAGGGAGGATATCTGGTAACAGTTTTGGATAACGGTGTCGGTATGACGCCCGATGATATCAACAAGGAGGGTAGTTCCGGTATTCGCAACATCCACAATCTCCTTTCTCTCAGAAAATGCGGAACTCTAAGAGTGGATAGCGAAAAAGGAGCAGGAACCAAAGCAACGTAAGCGTCAATTCTAGGAGCGTATCAGCGTAATAAAAGAACCATTCTCCTCGGGAAAATGGTTCAATGCAGTTAAGTTGTTGTTTCTTTTTTAGATTTGCACGTATCCGGAGCATTCCAGGGGAGCAATCTGGTCACGTTCTCTGGATCTTTCAAATCTAGCCCAGGAGCAGTTTTCAGAATATAGAGTAGATACTCATACGGGGACAGACCGTTAAACTTCGCTGTCTCAATCAAACTGTAATAGGTTTCAGATGCCGTCACTCCTGTTTTCGTATTGCAGAACAGCCAGTTATTCCTCTTATGTCCTGTAGAACATAAGAGGAATTATGTTCTGACAAGGATTATGTTCTGCGGTGCCGCATAGATTTATAAAAATACATATACGGCGCTAAAATGAACAGAACATAATAATTATAGTGATTCGAGAAAAGCCAAAATAGAAAGGCTTGGCTTATAATTAAAAGAAGCATCTACTGTTTCTTCAAGTTTTTCCATCGCTTTTCTCTTTAATTCGATGTCAGCCACCATGTAGCGATGCGTTGTCTCAATACTTTCATGCCC
>JAFUBI010000031.1 GCA_017460285.1 Oscillospiraceae bacterium
CGCTGCTTCTGTCCACCTGAAAGATTTCCTGCATTTGCCAAAAGCTGAGTATCCAGACCTTGTTCGGATCTCAGGAACCCTTCTATTCCGCAATCAGTGAGGACTGGCCACAATTTATCCTCCCCAGCAGACGGATCTGATAAAAGTAAATTATCTCGGACACTTCCTTTGAAAAAGACGCTCCCCAGCCCTACATACGTCATCTTTTCCAATAAACTGCTTTCGGAAACGGACTGCAGATCACAGCCTCCAATCAGGATTCGTCCACTCGTCGGTGTGTTTCTTCCCATGAGCAGCGAAGCGACTGTGGATTTCCCGCTACCGCTCTCGCCAACAATCCCTACAAAACTGTGTTCCGGGACAGATAAATTGACGCCATGAAGGACCTCCTGGTCTTCTATATAAGAAAAGTGGACATCTTCAACCTCAATGTCTCCTCCATTGACCGGAAGAACGACTGTCTTTTCGCCAGGCTCTGGTTCACTGAGAAAACGGAAGATCTTATCACTTGCCGCCATTCCATTCATTGCAACATGAAAGTAACTTCCCAGCCTCCGCATCGGAAGAAAGAAATCCGCTGAGAGAAGAATCATGAAAACACATGCTGAAAGCCCCAGCGTTTTATGTACAAATGCATTGCATGCCATCCCGATGCCCAATGCAGCTCCGCCATATGCAATAAAATCCATTATGATAATGGAATTGAGCTGCATCGTCAGCACTTTCATGGTCACAACACGAAAATCCTCAGATTCCGCATTCATCTGTTCATTCTTCAATTCGTCTGCCTGATACGTTTTCAGCGTGGTCATTCCCTGCAGATTCTCAAGAAAAGTACTTCCCAGTTTTGCCTACTGATCCCAGTATTTACCCAAAAGCTTCTTCGCGACCTTCTGCACCACCATGATGGCTCCGGATATCAGCGGAACACATATCAAAAGCACTGACGCCACCTTCCAACTTCCTGCGAGTCCAAACAGAACAAACAGCGTTATGGGAGCCAAAAAGGCATAGAAAAATTGCGGAACATACTGCCCAAAATAACTTTCAAGTTGCTCGACTCCCTCGACGCTCTCCTGAACCAGTTCGGCAGTCGAAACATGTTCCCTGTACGAAGTACCAAGGCGAAGCAGTTTCCCGTAGATCTGTTCGCGCATCACACGCTTGATTGTTTTCGAGGCAAGATAACTCATCCGCGTGGCTCCTTTTTGGGTGTACCATCGAACAATTATTGATACCGCGATAATCAGCATATACAAAAAGAGATTCTGTGTTTTTAGTGTCCCCAACCAGATTTGCTCAACAATCTGGGCCACAAGCCCGATCATCGTCGCATTCATCGCCAGTTCGCACCACTGGAGAATAATATTCCCCGCTATGTACTTGCGACTTTCAGGACACATTTTCATTAATCGTTTATCAAACATTTCCCCTCCGAGTTAATGAAAAAAAATACTCCTCACTTCCGACGACTATCTGGATTTGCCTCATATCCTGATACCCGTCTCTAAACAACACCATTGAACAGTTTCCGTTAGCGCACGCTAACTTGAGAACAAAGAATTAAAGCGCTACGCCTTCTCTCACACTATCTCAAACTGAAAAAATAAGTATAGGTTAGCGCTTGCTAACCTATTGTATCACACTGCATTGTTTCAATAAAAAGAAATACTCGGAAATTTCAGGTTTCCGAGCCAGATTTCTACAGAGATATATCTGTTGATACCATCCACTCCACGGATCCTCTTCCCTGCCTTGAATTAGACGTATTCGCTCATAATACGTTTCGTTTCCTATGCCAGTTGTTCTAGTGCTTCAATTTGTTAAGTCATTTTCCGATTCCAATAGATTACCAAATTGATATAAACGCAACCCTCAAACAAACTCTCAGTTGTCCCGAGTATGCCGCTCCATTTCCAATTCCGGAGAACAATCTGGAGAACAACTACCAGCAGTGCAAAGCCTGCATTAATCAGTATCGTTTTTCGCGGAATCCCATATTTCCCACATATCGTCATATACAATACCAACAATAACGGAAGGTAAAGCAGAAGTATCATGAACACATCTGGAATCGTCATGTAAGAAGTCCATCTCATGCACATCCGAGCCGCCTGTTCCGCAGAGGCTCCCTCTGCTAGAGCGTTCTTATAGGTTATGGGGAGCAGGGATCCCAGAACAAAGTGCGCAAAAGCGGCCAACACAGCTCCGGCTATGCCGAGAACTGAAACCATTCCTGCTCTCTTTCCGAGTTCGTTTTTTATTGCCGTATATGCACTGAAAGCACCAAACATCATGATCATGCCGCCGAAAATTCCACACCAAGCTGACGCTATGAAGCGATACGCTGGCATTTCCGCCCATAGTGGCTGGATCTCATTTTCGAGCGTAAGCCCCGGATACAGATATATCAGCAAGTCACCTGCCGCAAACAAAATCGCGCCGAAGATCCCCATGTAAGCCATATTTCTATACTTTTTCCACATGACCAATACCTCTGATGTCAAGAGTCGTCAGAGCGAAAACAGGATGAACAAGCCAAGGTACATCACAGCACCGGCAATATTTCCCGCACCAGGAATGTTTAACGGCGCCTGCACAAGAAACAGCGGCAGGAGATTGAACACACACGCCCACGCCGGAAGCGCCGTCATCCCCGCCATCACCGGAATAAAATGCGCGACCGAGAATAGGATAATTCCCGCGTAGCAGCCGATCATCAATGCTGAAGTTTTATCCCAAAAATCAGCGATCAGTTTCCTCCCTTCTTCGCTGTGATCGCTTTTGATGTAGATCCATTCCGCTGCGCAGCCCTGTATATGATGCGCCAGACCGAAGGTATAGATCATTGCTGCACCGACGATCATCATGTTTGCCCAAAAGGCAGAATACTGACGCATCCAGATTCCAAGCGAAAGATATCCGAAAAACTGCAGAAACATAGCGAGCGTCCCAAGGACAAGCGACCGCAAAGGAGCGCTTTCCGGCATCGTCGTAAAAAGTTTCGCCATCTTTTTGTTATCCCTGATATCGGAATAACTGAAATTACCGCCGGGCGTACAGAGAATCAATCTGTCGCAGTATACGCACAGGCTGTGTCCTATCATCGCTAAAATCAATATCCAACTATGTTCCACTCTTATTTCCTTCCTGAAAAGATCGCAATATCATCTTTCTTTTCCACTGATCAATGCAAGTTGCTTGTTGTAGTCCCTCCTGCTTTCCGGAAAAACCGGGGCGCAGGCATAACAGTGCATCATTCCCGGTTCCCTGTGCATGTGAAGCACTGCACCATCACGGGCGTAGGTTTTCTCTATTGCATCAGCAACACAGGAGCAGGCTTCCCCTTCCGCATAGAAGATGTACGTCTCAGGCGCATGATGAAAGTCCATTTTATCGGGATACATGGCATGTGCAGGTGTGTTCGGATCTGCTCGCATGACTCCTTCCATCATGAGCCTGAAAGCTCCATCTGATACCATCAGATCGTTTTCTTCATATGCTTCAGCTAACGCCCATTCTTTTGCAGTCTCCGGGAATGCAAATGGTGAATTCATAATAAGTAAACCCGGCATGTCAACCGTATTTCCGTTCCGATTGATCCATGTTATAAGCTGCATTGCCAGAAGACCGCCGTATGAGCCACCTACCACAGCAATGTTCCCAACGTCATATTTTCGAACAGCAAACCTGTATACCTCATAGATCATGTCCGCCGTCGCTGTCACAGGCACTTCTGTGAAAGGCGGATAGATCGGGTAGATAACGTCAGCGCCGGTCTGTTTCCCATAGTTGCGAGCAAAAGATATTTCGGGTTTCCATGCATCCTGATTGCCGCCTCCGTGCAGAAACAGGATGGCTTTTTTGTGAGTGGCACCGTGCTGTTTCATCATCAAAACAGGGATTTCTCCAACGTGTACTGTGCTATACAGTGCTTTATGATCGGAAGGCTCCTTATAAGGATGTTTTTTGTTAAACTCCTTTGCTTTTGCTATTTCGCTGTCAATATCGCCATTCTTTGGAATCAGTCCCAGCCTTTTGACGAGGCGAAGGACTGAAATCGCTGCTTTTGCACGAAAACTCATAGGTTCCTCTCTCGGCCTATATCCTTTCATCACATTCGTGGATCAAGTTATACATAAGATTTCTCTCCGCAGCCCCGTGCTCTGTCAAGTTTCATACCAAGATGAGCCTAACGGGCAGCCCTATTCTGATCGTCCGTATCAAGAAACACCGGTACACATTTGCTTTCTGCAAGGTCGTACATCTGACTCATATAACCCTGTTCCAGGTATTCCTTTTGTACAACCAATCATTTAAGGGATAAATCCTTGAAAATCTATCATTATTAAACTTAGGTTAGCCACGTCTAACTGCTTCTCGTAAAATAGCGCATCAATAGCCATCCATCGAAAAATCCGAATCGCTGTATGATGGGAGAAAATGCAGTTAGCCATCGCTAACTATTGTAGCGTGGGATATGCATTTTTTCAATGCCGAAACGGTTTAAATGCGTGAATGCAAGAAAAGCCCTAACTGCTGTGAATCATATATGACTAAAATCCCAAGTTTCCCACTTCGTAGGAAGGAACCATACCGAATGCAGACCAGTTTTTCATCAGACAGATGAGCGTTGTTGTCGGAATCAACTAAAGCAGACTGTTCACATATGGGTCAGTTTCTGTTGTTTCCTCCTGGATTTGGGAATATATTCCAGGTTCAATCACGAAACCACTTTTCTTATGCTCCGCCATAATCGCATCTTAAAAAATGCTGCCCCTTTATATGGAAGCAGCAAAGTATTATTTCATTTTCGACAGGATCTCACCGATGTCACCATTAATGCAGATTGACTTTTTCTCTATCTCCTTTGGGGCATATGCTTCTCCATAATTCAAACACGCATAGGTTGCATCAGACCAATTTGCGGTCATTTGCCAAAACGGATATTTGATAATCACTGGCGTGTTGTATCCAACTGCCAACTCTAAGAACAAAGTCTTCATGTTTTCATGACGACGCATGAATTCCGAATACCTTTCAGCGGCAACATGCCATCCTTCATCTTCGACAAACTTGTCGTCTGATCGCAGATTCATGGTCATTGGCTCTCCGCACACAGGGCATTTCGGGAATAGTTCTTCTGGAACAGTTCTCTTAATCTCTACATCTTCCGGACGGATCAGTTCCTTGTCCGCTCCGATCTCGAAGCCCTGAGAGAGAGCCATTTTCTTGATGATCTCTTCATTGTCATAGGTCTTGTTATGACATGGTTTTGAACACTGAAAAAGACCATAGTCACCCTGAGTATAAAACATACGGTTTTTGTCAAAACC
>JAFUBI010000032.1 GCA_017460285.1 Oscillospiraceae bacterium
ATTTTTTCGATGTACCACTTCCGCCAACCCATCTGCATCGCTTCGAATTCATTGACACTTAATTTCATCGCTTTCACTCTTTCATTAACTTTATCATCTCATCCCATCCCTCTTTCGCCTCTTTACAAAGCGGGAAGACAGGATAGCAGTGGAACATTCCCTCTCCTACGATCATCTTGTAGGAGACCCCGTATTTCTTCATGGCTGCCGCAAAAGACGGTGCGCAAGCATATAAGGTCTCATCTGTTCCGTACATAAATGTAACTCTGGGACACCCGGTGAAGTCTCCTTTTTGAAGCCAGATCATATAATCCGGAACGCTGTCATCACCACACCGCATGATCTCTACAGCCATTTTCATATACTGGGCGGGAATGGCGACGTCTTTCTTGTCCAGTTCAAGCATTCTTTCCCATTCTTCTTCTGTATCGACACAGGTGCCGGGCGATATTGCCATAATATGAGCAGGCATAGGCGTATCTCTATGTCCATCGTTTATGTATGGGACCATTCCAAGTGCCAGGTTTCCCCCGGAAGAAGTTCCAAGCACAGAAATGTTCTCTGCTTTATAATCTCTCAACATCACCTTATAAGTCTCATGGATCATCTCATATGCCTTTGTCAAAGGATAATCTGTACATAGCGGATAATACGGCACAAAGAGGTCCAATCCTGTCTCTTTCGCAAACCGAAGAGCCTTCTTGATAGATCCGGGTCTGGGAGCGCTGATCATACCTCCCCCGATCAAAAACAGATTCGCTCTTTGACTCGGAGTGCGGTGTTCCATTTTTAATACCGGAAAACCCATGACCTCGATCTTGCTGATCAAAAGTTCTTCCTCCCTTAGATCTGGTATCCGGTTTCTGGCGTTTTGCTTTCGCCGGCTTTCTAACAGTTCCTCGACGCTGCTGTTAAGCCAGTGCTTTTTGATTCCGCTCCATTTGACCAAACGTTTTAATATCTCGTATTTTACTGACATCTTTTTCCCTCATATCGCATTAAACTCATAATATCCGACAGAGAGGCATAGCCCTTTTCTTTGGCTCGATCCTGTCACTCAACAGTTGTCCTTGTTGGAATCGTTTTGACACGGAAGATGAAATAATACAAATGCGCAAGCCATACGACAGCAAGGATCCCGCAAGGGATCCAGATTCCCTTCCTCGCCATCATGAAAAACCCAAATCCCATCAACAACGTGCAGCTTACTATGATCCCTGCTTTTGTGGAGGTCTTCATTCCCTCTTTTTTTACATAGGATTCCAAATGGTTCTTATAGAGTTTCGTCCCCAAAAACCATCTGTTTAAGCGTTCTGAACTCCTTGCGAAACAATAAGCAGTGATCAGCAAAAATGGCGTTGTGGGCAACACCGGGAGAACAACTCCAACTACGCCAAGAACTAATGATAAGCAACCTACCGCGACCAGGACGCCCTTTTTAACTTGCATTTTCCCTCTCCAATCTCTTCTTTTCTTTCTTGCTTTCAATTACGTGTCGCACTGCCAGGATCGGATGGGTAAATATCATTCTTGGTCCTGACCAACGCATCACCCTCCGAATCTTTTCTCTCATGACAGGCTTGTAGCAGTGTATTTTACAGTTGGAGCAAAATGTCTTCGTCTCCATAAATGGACATTGATCATTTCTCTCCCAAGCATAATCTCGCAACTCTGTGCATTCCGGACACATTCCTTTTCTTTTAGGATGATGGTTCCACCTGCAATAAAGCGCGATCATTTCACTTACTACTCTTTTTTCCCTTTCACGTTTGGACTCCGAATCCATCAGGAAATCCTCCCGCTGTCCATGGAAACCACATCATCCGCTATACACATCGTGGATTGTCTGTGAGAAACCAATAAAATGGTCTTGTCCTTACCGAAATCCTTCAGCGACTTCAGGATGATCGCTTCGTTCAAACTGTCCAAACTACTGGTTGGTTCATCGAGGAGCATAAATGGAGCATCATGCAAAAATGCTCTCGCTAAGCCTATGCGCTGCTTTTCCCCTCCGGACAACGTATCTCCCAATTCGCCCACAGGAGTGTCGTAGCCTGTCGGTAATGTCATGATAAACTCATGTATAGATGCTTTTTTGCAGGCTTTCTCTCTCTCGTCTGCGGTGGCG
>JAFUBI010000033.1 GCA_017460285.1 Oscillospiraceae bacterium
CAATCCAATCTATAATAAGATGTATCATTGATAGCATCGTAAGCATTTTGATACTCTACATTATACCGAGCCTGTAATTCATCTAATTGAATGAACTTATTCCACCCATCACGATTTACAAATATTGAAATAATATGAATGATTATACCGGCGAATACCAGTCCCCCCATTATAATATGCCGTACAGAATTTCTCCTCACTGTTTTATAAATGCAAAGCATCGAGATTGCCAATGTTAGAGTCAAAATAATAATCGCTGCAATTCTATCGAGGTTTATAGCATCCTTATTCACAATCAATACAACTGTATATATTACTGTTAAAACTACTGATATTAGAACGTTTTTTTTGTTTTGATAAAGCGTTTTATATTCGATAGCAAAAACAAAGCACGTGAGAAAGTTAAAAATCCATACGTGCCGATTGGCCACATAACTGAACCCATTCATCATAAAGCCAATCGGTGGAAGCAAAACAGACAAAAGAGAAAGGATCCATAATATTTTTAGCCACACTTTTTCCTTCTTTGAAAACAGTGAGAAAATTCCATACAATATACAAGGAGTCACGCCGATATATGAGTAATAGGAGAAAGAATCGGAAGTATACTGAATCTCAAAAAGATCTGGAAAGCGACGCCAATACCGACCGTTCTCTCATATGATTTATACTTGCATATTCTAGTATCGTGTTTCAAAAATAATAGTGCATTAGTTATGTTGACCATATGAGCATTCGTCTATGCCAAAAGCAGAATATCTCATTACCTTTTTCGTTATCTAATGCACTGGAACTTATGAAATGTACTACTAGTGTCAGGCAATTATTCGTCTCCACTCAAATGGCTCGACAAGAGTAGTTGTCTTATCCATATAGCGATTGATTGAGGAGATTAAATGTTCGATTTCAGTATTATCTACTGGTTCTGTTTTACTCAGTGAGAGTATGCCTATCCACGGTTCAATCATCTGTGTCCAACCACTGACGTCGTTTGTCATCTTCACGATGATACCAGATCTCTGGAGAATAGGAGTGATATTCTTCTGCTTATCGCACCAGTAGAAGACATAAAACAATTGTTTTTCCTGACAATTGGCGTCGGTATCTTTTCTCTCCGTCAGGATATCGTTTAAGAAGATTTGGAATGTTTCTTTATCTCCACGCGGAACTTCCTTCATTTGCTCCAAAGATGCCTGAAGCGCATTATCTAAAGAAAGTGGAAAGCCAGATTGTTCAAGTTTGGTCAGGCTTTGGGCCAAACTCCGATTTCTTGTAGTGACATAGCCATATGAGTTTATCCCGGAAAAAGAAATTGAATCAACCTGAACAATCATTCCTGCTTCTTCTTTGGAAAGATACAAGCCAATTGCTTCGATGTAGGCTCTTCCAGGACTTTTTGGTATTTCATGATCCCAGATCGTTGTTTTGGATACAGTCAAATGTTGCTCTTTCAATGCTCTTCTGACTGTGTCACGACTTGTTCCAACTGCATCCGCTAGTGCCTGTGTACTCCATCCACCTACAGGAGGTGTTTCCTTCAGTTTTTCAAGCACCTGGTTACGTGTTTCGGACCCTCTTTTCCCTTTTGGTGTCTTATCGTATAACCCTTCTACTCCATCACTTTCGTATCTTTTTCGCCAATCTGAAATGGTATTGGGGCGAACGCTTAAAGCTTTGGCAATTTGATCACCTTTAGAACCATCCAGAAACATCAAGATAGCTCTGGCACGAATGGTTAAATCAGGATCAGCGAATGGGTTCTGAACAATCCCCTCCAGCTTTATTCTATCGGTTTCCGTGCGTTCTATAAGTGGCTTGTACCGAGACATTCGACATTCTCCATAATTAACGCTTGCAAACAGCACTTGCATGCGATAGAATTAAGCGTAATTATATCGCTTGCCGTGCATCGCAGCGCAGTGCAATCTATTATAGTTCAGATTGCTGTCGTTCTGCAAGCCCGGAATCCTATGCTATGTTGCCTGTTTTGGATTGCCATGCTGTGAACAGGCAGCATCAGAAGAATGTGATGACTGTGGAGGAGGGAAACGATGTCTTGTAATGCATCTGCTTATTCTGCTTCTCATACCGCAGAATCCAGTCTGGCATGTCTTGCCATTAAGGCTGTGCTTATGTTTCTTGAAACCATTCTTCCGGAGACTTTCGCGAAGCGAATTGTTGCGGTTATTCTCCTGTCTGTTGATACCCCTGTTCAAAGAATTCAGCGTTTACTTGATATGGGAAAATCTACGGTATACAACTTGAAAAAGGCGTTAAATAATGCATCATCTGCTGATGAGATAGTCAGTCTGTTCCAAATGAAACCAGGTTGTGGAAGAAAATTGAAAACAGGCAACGTTCTGGATCAAATTAAAGATGAGATTAATCAGGGATTTTATACAAGTCTTCGGGGAATCAAAAAGATGATCGAGGATAAATATGGAGTCATACTGTCTATTGCAACTGCGCAACGAATAATGAAAAGACTGGGGATCAAACGTTTAAAAGCGGCGTCTCTTCCAGCAAATGCAGAGCCTTCTCTCCAGGAACAATTCTACAACGATACTATGAAACCGCTCATGAAAGATGCGCAGGAGAACAAACTCGCTTTGCTCTTTATGGATGGGTCTCACTTCGTCATTGGATGCGAATATCTGGGTTATGTCTATGGATCTTTGCGACGTTTCGTTCGTAGTCTCTCCGGACGACAAAGATACAATGTTCTTGGTGCTATAGACTATGTGACCAAGAAGGTCCATACAGTCACAAATACGAAGTATATTACTGCTACGCAGGTTATAGAAATGATGTATAAGCTTACGGATTTCTATGGAACTGAAATGCCAATTCGCATCTTTCTCGATAATGCGCGTTATCAAAAGTGTAATGCAGTCAAAGACGCATTGGCTGAGCTCAAACTGAAGTATAATATTGAGCTCGTTTACCTTCCATCATATAGTCCTAATCTCAATCTCATTGAAAGATTATGGAGGTTTGTGAAGACCGAAATACGCTCTAATTTCATAACGGATTTTTCTTCATTCTGCGCAAAAATAGATGAGGTGATTGAAAGCACAACAGGAACAGCTAAAGCACAGATTGACTCACTGATTCATGAAGAAGTGCAACTGTACAATTCACTGAAACCTGTCGATGCACACTCATTTGTAATGCCGCCAAAGAAAAAAGTTTCTTAATTTCCAGAGATGCTGTCAATGAAAATGGTTAATTAGGTAGTTTAGTAAAACAAATTTACTTATGTTATAGGAGCTTTTTGCGCTTTTTTACGCCGGGAAATATTTAGTACCTGGCATCATGAATTTCGACATTGTAAATTTGGAGACACCAGGCAAGAACTGCGTTATTTCGTTAATTCCAGATCTTTTTGAGAACAAGTATAACAAAATTATCAACTGCATGGCTATATTTTGTGGAGTCATAAAAAAGCGGAACGGTTTGCCTTACTGTAATCCTAGCATCACCTAATAACGCATAGATTTCCGGGAATAAGACGGGCATAGCAATTATCAATCCAATTACTACCACTCCTGCGAATCGGACATATACTTTTATTAATCCCGTTATAGGAGAGACTTTCTTATATCGGCATAAATATCTTACAGGAATATAAAAGGCTACAAATATCATCACCATGTAAAAATAATAGACAGATCCTGCAACAAACAAGGTGATAATAGGGGCAAATAATAATATCTTTTCTCCTCCAATGATTTTTTCACAAATAATCAGTATTATTGGAAAATACAATAGTGGAAGAGCGAAAAAGTGATGTCCATTAAATACATTATCAAGCATATACGGACATAACATATATGCAAAAGATGCCAAAATCGCTCCTACTTGAGCGCATTTCATCTTCTTGCAGTATGCAATAAAAGCAATTCCACATAAGAAAGTTCTAACGAGCATCATAGCAGTATACAGCCAATAGCCATTTTGCTCGTTTGAAAAAACAGCAAATATAGATGTTGTAAAATCAAACATGCAATAATAATATAGAGTATTAGCTACATCTACTCCATATCCTATCGAAAAATCCCATAATTTAGGAAGTTCATGATGAATGAGAAGCGCTCGGACTGCATCCCTATACCATCTTCCAATATATAGAAACGCTGGATAATGTTGGGTATAGGCATCTCCATCCCTAACAAATGATCTTTTGTCGGAAATTAGTAGAGTCAATACAATAATACAAATACAGAAAAAAATAGCAATGAATACTGCATATGCCTTTTTCCAGTTATGTCTATCTACATTTCCCATCACGCTTCACCGTTATCAACGTTACACAAACTTATAGAAGTAACATAAAATTGATTAGGAGCTAAAAACACAAATTATTCACTGTCTTCCGCGAAGCTTTAAGTATAAAGCAAACGTTTCACGAATGATAGGTATTCTAACACAATAATTATTGGCCAGTTCTTTTTTTATCGTTATTGTTTTATGTGCCCTATACTCACCTAACGATAATCGTTTTCTCCTATTTGGAATTAACGCCGGATATGGACTATCCTTTGCATCTATAGTTGCATCTACAATATCCAGCATCATTGGGATGCATTTACCTATATTTGAGAAATGTGTATCTGAATAATGCTGTGCTTCTTTTCTATATTGTTCATAATTATCAACTATATTTGAAACACACTCAGTTAATTGTTCCTTATCCGTCTTTATAACATATTCATAGTCATTTGCAGGATACCGACTAGGAGTTACATCAGGTATCAACCAATTATTTACAGATATTGCAGGTTTCCCCATCATGACACACTCACTCATTGTACTGGATTCCTCTGAAACCAATACATCAGACACTGCAATTACGTCAAGGATATTAACCTTTGGATCAATCTGTATCACTCTAGGATTATCTTTATGAAGTTCGTACATCTCTTTAATATTCCTAAGTTGCTCCGGATATGACTCTGGCCATGGAGCTTGTTTTACAACTATATTTACATTCAGCTTAAGCATCGACTGAACAAACTCATCCTGTTTGTGATCATTTTCCCATGCTGGTGCATAAAGAATTGTCTTCTTTGATGGATCTATCCCCAGCTGCTGTGAATAAGCATTTTTCTTATTTTCATCCATAAATGTGATAATTCTATCCGCCTTTGGCCAGCCAGTCAGATATATTCCTTTCCTTGGATTGGCATAATAGTACTGCGAACATTTATCCCAATTATCTTCCCAAACTTTACTAGGAAGGAACCCAATATCGTATTTGTTCCATGGCTCTCTGCGCCAGATGTCAGGCCAGTTACCAAACTGTTGCATAAGATCATGAAGCATAATAATAGAGAACTTACTATATTGGGGATGATTTACATGATCGCAGTACCAACCGATTTCGCATTTTTCGAATTTGTCATCTGTCAACCTTGTTTTGTAGCCTCTTCTCTCAGCTTCCCTTGCAATCATTTCATATACTTGTTTCTGAACATCATCCGCATAAATAAATGTAATTTCTTTTTTTGTCATGTTTCATTCTCCAAACCAGTATAACATGTTGTTCCTTTATGATGTTTTATTAATTCGAACACACTATCTTCTTATTGCTAGGGCAATATCCCTTATTGTTTTTTTCTTCAACACACAGAGTAACACGATTCCAACTATTAACAGCATCCTTCCTACAAAGTGAGCAAAAGTTATCATAGATCCCAGGCAAATAACTGAAATCATTAATGACAATAGAAATATACTTCTATTGTCATAAACGCTCTCGTTGATTCCCTGCTCTTTTATAACCTTTTGGGAAAAGATATAATGCATGAGCATAAAGACGATATAGCAAACCAACGTAGTATATGCTGCTGCAATAAAGCCAAACATTGGAATGAAGATTGCATTTAACACTAGATTCAAAACTGCCCCTGTAACAGATGCATACATAACATACTTTGTTGCCCCAAAATAGAATTCTACAGAGGCATAGAGGTCATATACAAAAGTAAAATACACGCCAAGTGTAACGACCGGAATTACATACATAGCTATCTTATATTCTTCTGTTCCAAGTATTCCAATAATCTCTGGGGATACTAGACAAATCAGTAAGGTAATACCCGCCATCATGACGACTAAAACGTTTGTAATCTTCTTTAGTTGCATATATACTCTCGCTTTTAACTGGTCATATGTCCAAGGAACCCGTGAGCCATTTATTGCTGAGATCAACACATTAATAGCTGAAGCAATTTGATAGGCAAAACTGTAAATTCCTGCATCACTATCACCGCAAAAATGCTTTATCATAATCCTATCAGATTGACCAAGGACGATAAGACTGAGGTAATGCGGGATTAAAGGAATATTAAACTTAATCGCATAACTCCAGTATTCCTTATCATAGAAGCAACTACCCTTCCAAAAATGATAAATATAGAAAACTAATCCTACGGCACATTGGGTTGACAGAAACCCTAAGATTAAGGCTTTTGCCCTAAGTTCCGAATATTGAAGTAGTAGAATGCTAACGGCTGGTGTCAGTATAGAGATGGCAACGGTGACAGCGACCATTGGTTTATATCTATACTCGACCCTTTGTCGTGTTCCCCAAAATGAAAAAGCAGGGTATACAATAAAGTACAAGAACAGCAGAAGCATAAAAGGTGTATCAAGATTCAGCAGCCTATTACACCAATCATGCGTAAAACCGTACATGACGAGCAATCCTAATGTAATAAGTGTACCCAACCCTTGCATAGAGGAGGTATATCTGTCTCTTTTTTCCCCATCTTGCATATCAACTAGTGTTTTTGTATATACACCTGCATATAGATTAAGTGATGCAAAAATAATAAGAATTCCCGCCCATGATTGAAAAACAGACCATTCTCCATATTCTGCCGTTGTAAGAAGACGAACATATATAGGTACTACAATAAAAGATATACCTTTTTGAAAAAAATTACATATCGTATACCAGATTGCTGCCTTTGCCTGCACTGCCATGTTTTTATATTTATTCCATAAGTTCATGGTTTTTCTTCCTTCGTTAATGAGAAGCAAGGCACTCTGCAAACCAATTTGCCTTTGAACAATCCTTTGTAACTATAGGTTCTAGAAAGAAAAGTTAACTCTCTTTGACAGTCACTCATCTATCTTTACATCCTTTGTTTTCATCATAATTGTTTTTCGAATCTGCGTACTGCTTGTACTTTGAGTATAGGGGAAATAAACAATCTCCACACCTTTATCTTTGAAATATTTTTCATAGCGTTTAAATCGTTCTGTTCCCTTATAATCCGAGCCGACAAACAATTTATCATAGTGCCACAGATTCCATGCATCCGAGTCCTCAGTACAAGACTGCACAACCTTATCTACATACTTGCATGCCCCTACAATCTTCATCCGCTCCTCAAAAGGAATAAATGTCTCTTTCCCTTTCCACGCGCCAGAATTATGAACACCAACGATCAGATAATCACACTGCTCCTTAGCTCTTTGCAATAGATTAAGGTGTCCAACGTGGAACAGATCAAATGTGCCAGAGAGATATCCTATCTTTACTCGGCGGTTGTTATCCAGACGTCCTGACCCCTTTTTATATTGATAACTGTGAAGCCCATACTCATGAGGATCATCATGGTAGCGTTCAAGAACAGTCTTGAAAGTCTCTTCATACTGAGGAATGAATAGACAATCTCGCTTAAAAAGATGCTCTACGATTTCTCCAGCCAGTCCTTCCAACACCTCCAGTTGATTCTGTCCTCCATAGAATCGAGAACCCTTAAAGGAAGCAGGAGAAACATTGAGAATCCTGTTTTCTGTACCAGACACTTCTAGTTCAATATTTACACTCTCAATTAAACGGCAAACAGCAGCCTTTGATGCTGCATACACTGCGGCAGATGGTGAAGACATCAGCCCGGAGATGGAACCCATAACACCACAGTAGAACGGTACCTTTTCTTTAATCCGTTCATAAAACAATCTAAGAATCTGTATTGTAACTGTAGCATTGACAGTCATCATATTCTTAATTTCAGCATTATGGAAATACTCGAAGTCGGCTACACGACCAAAACCTGCTGTTATCATAAGAAGAGTAATATCCTCATTTTTTGCAAGTTCTTTAATTAAATCTTCATCAAAATCAAGCATATCAAAGAATCGATACATATATTCTTCCTTTTTAAAGATTTCATTCTCAATTTCCTTTCTATCTAATATTTCTACAAAATAACCTTTTGCAATCAATTTTTTTACAATCGCTAATCCTATACCATTACTTCCGCCGATCACAAGTGCTTTTTTCATGCTGCCGCCTCCAAATCATAAGTTAAAAATGACAGTAGCAGTATCATTGTTAAAGTAATATTCCACCTGTGGATCAATGCTTTTAGCATTATTATTTGTCATGTTATCCTCAACAATACAATTGAATTTTTACATATCTATCTATGGTTTTCAATCGCTTGGCAAATTATAA
>JAFUBI010000034.1 GCA_017460285.1 Oscillospiraceae bacterium
CCGCTTTCAGCTTCTCTTCCTCTGCCTTGAGTGCTTCCTTCTTCTCTTTCTCTTCTTTCATCATCATTTTGAACTGGTAAACAGACAAACCTACCATTAAAATGATCAGCCCTACAAGGATCCATTGGGGAGTATTGAGCGGCCATCCGCTGCCAATCAGATAATATACCGCATCAATGCTGAAATACATAAATGCAAAAATAATGAGTGATCTTCTCATTTTTTCTCCCTCAAAACGCCCTTTCTAGAATTCGATAAGTGTCTTGAGCATTTCTCCCTGATGTTCATCGAAGTCTTTGAAAGCCTGTGCTGCTTCTTCAAACGGATAAACATTGGTAATAGCGTCTTCCAGAACCAGTTTTCCACTTCTTACAGCTTCAATCGTATTCAAAAAATCGGCTTTTAATGCGTTCCTGGATCCATATATCGTGAGTTCTTTTTTCTGAATTATCGTGTAAAAGAAATCCAGATTCTGTTTTGATACACCAATGTCAACAACTGTTCCATGATAGCAAACCGCATCAATGCAATTTTGCATCGTTGAAGCACGACCTACACATTCCACCGTGACGTCAAACCCGTTTCCATCTGTCAACTCCGAGACGGCCTGAGCAAAATGCTCCTCGCTTGTATTAAGGATAACATGGTCAGCCCCAAGTTTTGTAGCCATATCCAGTTTCTGTTGAGAAACGTCGCATACTGTTACTTCAGCGCCGCGCAATTTGGCTGCTTTCAAAGCGAATGCCCCGATCGTTCCTGCACCTACAACGAGAACTCGATCTCCCGGATTGATATCCGCCCTACTAATTCCGTGCTGGCTTATGCAGAAAGGCTCGACAGCAGCTAGAGATTTCGGAGAGATTCCCTTTCCATCATAAATGCGTTCCAGAGGCATGCAAAAATAGGTTGAAAACGCACCGTCTCTCTGGCACCCAAGCGTTTCATTATGCTCACAGCAGTTCACATTTCCTTTTTTGCAGGGGTAGCAATTTCCACAGTTGTAATATGGATTTCCTGTGACGATCATCCCTTTTTTGATTCCATAGGGGTTATTCTCGTCCACATCTACAACCTCTGCGGAGAACTCGTGTCCGGGAATACGGGGATATTCAAAGTAAGCAAAACTGCCACGATAACTCCCGAGATCGGACCCACAAATACCTCCATAAAGAAGTTTCAGAAGCGCTTCGCCTTCCTTGCGTTCCGGCATTGGTGTTTCGATGATCTTTACCTTTCGAACATCTTCAATTAGAATCGATTTCATTTTTCTTTCTCCTATCAAAAGGGTGACCGCAGTATTATCTACGGTCACCGCATTATTACAACTACTTCTGCTGCGACCTCTAAATTATCTCACATGATCAGGCGGAACGTCTGGACTGGAAGATATCCAAGGATACTGCAAATACAAGGACCAACCCTTTCATGACCATCTGCATATCAGAGCCAAGTCCGAGAAGTGACATTCCGTTATTCAACAGACCGATAACAAGTGCTCCAATCAAAGATCCTACGATCGATCCATTCGAAACTCCACCGCCTATGAAGCATGCGCAGATAGCGTCCGCTTCCAGACCCAAGCCAATGCTCAGTGAACACGCATTCAATCGAGCTGCATATATGATTCCAGAGAAGCCTGCAGTAAGCGCGCTGTTCAAATAGATCAAGAAAATAACTCTCTTGTCCTTGATTCCGGACAGCACAGCCGCCTGGCGGTTTCCGCCTACAGCTACAACTTGACGTCCAAATATCGTCTTACTCACGATGAAACTATAGATCGCGACGATCACTACAACGATTACGAGGATTTTTGGATATCCACGATAAATCGAAAGCAAGTAGGTGAAGCCCATGATAAACCCGCAGATCAATGCCTGCTGTGCCCAAAACAGCCCTGCTGAAGACACCTTTACGTTGTATGCGATCTTTTGCTTTCTGCTGTGCAGTTGAATAACGATCACAACGACACAGGCGACCACACCGAGCAACAGCGAAGTGAGGTGAAGCCCTTTTACGCCAAAGAAGTCCGGAATATGTCCTGTACACCAGTTCAGGAACGAATCCGGAAACATGGTATATGTCTTGCCCTGCATAACAACGTAGTTGACACCTTTAACGATCAACTGGGATGCCAACGTGGCGATATAAGCCTCGATCCCCAGAGATGCCACCAAGGTAGCGTTCCAAAGCCCGACTACCAAAACGATCAAGAAATCGATCACCAAAGAAATACCGACAGGCATCCCGTTTTTGATGATTAACAAACCGGCAATACAACCGGACATCGAGCACAACTGACCGACAGACAAGTCCGTCAGACCGCCTGCCAATACCAACATCATCTGTCCTACTGCCAGAATAATAATATAAGCATTCTGAATGATCAGGTTATTCAGGTTCATCGGCTTCAGTACCATCCCCTTTGTAAGGATCTGGAATACGATAACGATAAACACCGCAACAAGGATCATAGTATATCTGCCAATGTTCTCCTTGACAGATTTTGCCAGTTCTTTCATCCTCTATTTCCTCCCTTTTGATGGCTAACAATCATCTGCATCACTTTTTCCTGAGTCGCTCCTTCTCCGGGCATCTGCCCGCAGATCTCACCCTCGTTCATGACATAAAGTCTGTCTGACATTCCAAGGACTTCCACAAGATCTGAGGATATGAACAATACGGACTTGCCTCTCTCAGCAAGATCATTCATCAAGCAGTAGATCTCGTATTTCGCGCAGACATCGATGCCCCTCGTAGGTTCGTCAAAAATGAACACTTCCGCATCGCTGGCAAGACATTTGCCCAAAGCCACCTTCTGCTGATTGCCTCCGGACAAACTTCTTACAG
>JAFUBI010000035.1 GCA_017460285.1 Oscillospiraceae bacterium
CGTCTTTCAGCACCTGAAGTTTCACTTTCGCATCAGCTTCCACATGGGTAGCGATGTATCCTTCCTGTATGCAGGAAAGATCGATGCTTACCGCGTCGTTTCCTTCCGCTGATTCAGGGTGAAACGACGCAGTCTTCATCTCCGGGATCTCATACCGGGATTCGGGATCGGCTGATGACGGATGAGAGGACACCTCTCCTCCGCATCCCTTCAGGGAGAGAGCTAAAGCGATAGCCAAGACCATGCATATGAACTTTTTTTCGACGTGCCTCATCATTCGATCGAAAAAATACCACCAGTACTCCAATTTATCCTCATTATATCGAGAAGCAAACTGCCTAGCAATGAAAAATGGGGGCGTTTTATAACGCTCCCACCATCGATTTCTGTTTTCTTTTAAACATCACTGCGCACAAACTGGGACTGATACAACGCGGCATAAAGCCCGTCCTTCTCCAGCAGTTCTGCGTGTGTTCCCTGCTCCTTGACTCCCTCATCCGTCAGGAACACGATCTCATCCGCATCCCGTACTGTGGACAGTCTGTGAGCGACCACGATGGTCGTTCTACCATGGCTCAATTCATCCAGGGACTGCTGAAGTTCCGCCTCCGTCACGTTGTCCAATGCGGATGTTGCCTCATCCAGGATCAGGATCTCGGGATCTTTCAGGAAGATCCTGGCGATAGCGATCCTCTGTTTCTGTCCACCGGAAAGCATAACGCCTCGCTCCCCGACATAAGTGTCATACTGTTTGGGAAGTCCTTCGATAAATTCATCGATCTTTGCTTTCTTAGCTGCCTCCCTTATCTGTTCCAGCGTAGCATCCGGTGCAGAATATCCGATATTCTCCGCGATCGTACCGGTAAAGAGGAAGACATCCTGCTGTACGATGCCTATGTGTTCTCTGAGGCTGTTCCTGGTGATCGATGAGATATCTTTTCCGCCTATGGAGATGGAACCTGAGTCTATGTCGTAGAATCTGGGGATCAGATGGCACAGCGTGGTCTTACCACCTCCGGAAGGACCCACCAGAGCGATCTTCTTTCCGTTGGGGATCGTAAGGCTCAGATCTTCAAGAACACGTCTTCCGTCACTGCCTTCATAGTGGAAAGTGACATCTTTAAATTCGATATCTCCCTCCAAATGATCCACAGGCTCTGCCCCTTCGGTCTCCGTCTCGGACGGAGTATCCATTACTTCGCAGAATCTCTCAAAACCGGTCTTGCCGTCCTCGTACATCTCTACGAAAGACATCAGTTTTCGGATCGGTGTCAGGAAGTTGGAGATGAAAAGGAAATAGGCGGTGAAATCTCCTATGGTGATCCAGCCGTTAAAGTAGAAGATGCCTCCTGCTGTCAGCACAGACAAATACATGATATCCAGCATAAGTTCCATGCCGGCGTTGAATCTCGCCATCGTGGAGAATGCCAGTTTTCTCGCGTTCCAGAATTCCTTGGCGCGTTTTGCCAGTTTCTTCAGTTCACCCTCGCTGTTGTTGAACGCTTTGGTGACACGGATCCCGCCGAGGGAATTCTGCAGTTCCCCGTTGATCTCAGAGATCGCGGAACGGCTCTTCCGATATCCCTCATTCATGTCTGCACGTAAGTGCATGACGTAAATGATCATAAAGGGAAAGAAAGCGAACACGATGAGCCCAAGTTTCCAGTTGATCGTGAGAAGGATGACAAACGCACCGATAAGAGATCCGGTCGTCTGGATGATGTGCTCCGGACCGTGGTGGGCAAGTTCCGTGATATTGAACAAGTCGTTCACCACACGGGATGTCAGGACACCGCTCTTATTCTTGTCAAAATAGGAATAAGGGAGAGTAAGCATGTGAGCAAAGATGTCGCGCTGCATGTCGTTCTGAATATCGACGCCCATCATGTGCCCATAGTAGGTGACCCAATGATTGGCATATTCCTTGAGAAGGTAGACAACAAACACGATCGCCACGGAGATCATCATCTCCCGAAACATCCGCTGTGGGACATAGGTGTTGATGATCTTTCTCGTGATGAGCGGATAGACCAGTCCGCACACGGTGATGATCGTGGACATAAAGATGTCCGTGGCAAACATTTTTTTGTACGGCGCATAGTACGCCGAGAATCTTGATAACAAACTTTTCTTTTGCATAAACTGTATTCACTCCTGATTTTCACTTTCTTCATTCTAGATGAGCGCAGGCGAAAAAACAAACCTGAGAGAGAAAAATGTGAAAGCATACAAAAACCATCTGCAATTTCAACGATTTGTGCGATAATACTTCCAATCGAGGTATTTTATTATGTCACTGAAAGAACAATACAAAGCAGCGGAAAAACTGCTGCCCTGGAACGCAAAGAACTCAGTTCTAAACGCAGAACCGCATCCTCAGAAATCGGACGACAGCCATTTCTTCTACAGAAAAGAAAACCGCAATAGGGATGGGTCTATTTCCGTGAACTGGCTCAAGGTGTCTACCATTGACGGATCGGAGGAGGATCTGTTTTACCACCGAAAACTCTGCGAACTTCTCCACAGGAATTCCCTTCCCTTCACGGAATGCAAATTGGAAAGGGATGTCCTCTCTTTCTCAATGGACGATAAGGACTATACCTTTGATCTTGTCACGGAAGAACTCACGGAAAAGAAACAGAAGAGATCCCGTAGTCTTTCCTCGCCGGACAAGACAAAAGAAGTCTTTTTGAGAAGGCACGATCTATGGATGCGCAACTTGTCTACCGGTGAGGAGAAACAGTTGACATTCGACGGAAAAGAAAACGACGCGTACGGAGAACCTGCACAGTTCAGCGGATACATCACGGATAAACTGAAGAAGGAGCCGCTTCTACCGGACATCCTATGGTCTCCTGACTCCCGTTTTTTCCTGTCATACAAACTGGATCAGAAAAAGGTCAAGGATCTTTACCTCATTAAATCCTTCGACACAGAGGGTTCGGACTGCATTCGTCCCATACTGTACACCTACAAATGTTCCTTCCCGGAAGATGAGCACATTCCGCTCGCCTATTACTGTCTGTTCGATACCGAGACCGGTGAGATGCACAAACTGGATCTGGAACCTCAGCCCGCAGGCGGTCCTATGCTTCGGACTCCCTGCAGCGCGGCGAAATGGCTGGAGGACAGCAGTGCCGTCTACACGACGCTGGTGGACCGAGGAAACAAATCCGCTTCGTTCGCGATCGTATATACCGATGGAAGCGTTCGGAAAGTTTTGACGGAAACGACCGACACTTTCCTGAACATCTGTACATATGGGGAACTGGATGGTTTTGGGAACTACCGTGCGAGCAACTATCTGACTTCCGACAAAAAGACTGTCCTCTGGCAGAGTGAACGGGACGACTCTGCGCGACTGTTCCGCTATGATGCCGAGAACGGTGATGACCTCGGAGCGATCACTCCAAAAGACTGTATGGTCGGCAACCTGATCCATGCGGATGATGAAAACCAATGGATCTACTTTTATGCCAGTGGGCTCACCTGTACCTCTGACCCCTATTACCAGCTTGTATGTCGGGTACATTATGACGGTTCCGATTTCTCCATCCTGACACCGGAGGACGGCATGCATCGGTGCGCCTACATCAATGGAATGTTGATCGACACCTGGAGCCGTGTAGATAAAACCCCCGTCACCAATCTGAGACATGCGGACGGCTCCTTTATCCGCGAACTCGTGGCAGCAGACGCTGAGGATCTTTTCAACAGAGGTTACGTTCTCCCGGAACGCTTCTCTGTAACTGCGAGCGACGGTAAAACGGTACTTTATGGTATCCTCATCCGCCCTGCGGACTTTGATCCCGACAAGAAATATCCCGTCATCGATTACATCTATGGCGGCATGCAGTGTTACAACGTGCCCAAAGCTTTCTCCTGGAAAGGAAACATTAAGGGACGCGAGATGCTTGGCGGACTGGAGACTATGGCTCAACTTGGATTTGTAGGGTTCATCCTGGATGGACTGGGAACTCCTGGACGAGGCAAGACTCTCCACAATATCAGTTATGAGAACATCCACGGGTGCGCTGGCCTCAAGGATCACGTGTACTGTCTGGATGAGATTCAAAAGAAGTACCCCTTCCTAGATCTGGACAGGCTCGGTATCTGGGGCAACTCCGGCGGTGGCTGCGGTTCCACAAGAGGCATTCTGGAATATCCGAATGTGTACAAAGTCGCTGTCTCTTCCGCAGGTAACCACGATCAGAGAATGTATAACACCGAGTGGACCGAAAACTACTACGGGCTCTACGACAAGGATATCTACGCTCCCGGAGACAACACCGCATTGGCGAAAAATCTTAAAGGAAAACTTCTGATCGTTCACGGAGCCATGGACGACAATGTCGCTCCCTCCCAGTCCATACGGCTCGTCGATGCTTTGATACGTGAGGATAAGGATTTCGATTTCTTCATTCTCCCTAGATGCAACCACAATGTTCCAGCCGATCCTTATTTCATCCAGAGGCGGACCGATTACTTTGTGGAACATCTGCTAAAGAAAAAAACAAACTATCGATTTAAAAAAACAGAATGATCCCGAAAAGAAAGCCCATCAGCTCGCGCCGATGGGTTTTCTTTTCGTCTAATCTTTGGAGTATTGAAAAATGATCATAAGACGACTGTTTTAGATGCCGCTCCCGCTTTCTCCTGGAAAGCATTCACTGTGACGGACGTTCCCTGTTTTGCGCGAACGAGCCAGGTCAGTTTTTTCCTGGCAGGCGCGCTCTGCTCCGTCGTCAGATTTCCGTAAAAGAATGCACCGGTCACTGTGCGGCTGTATCCGGAAAGATTCCCGATCTCCTGCTTTGCTTTTCCTGCGAGGATCTCCGCGCCTTCAAAGCATACTTCTACAGGTTTGCTGACGTTCAGGGATAACGCCTCATCGGTAAGGTTCGTAGGCAGATATCCGAGGTTCCCAACGATAGCTGTCACCTGATACAGATCTTCACCGACCGGTTCCGCTGCAAGGGTATCGACCGTAAGCTTAGGCATCGCCTTCGCAAAACGGATGTTAAAACGGGTGTCCTTCTCACACTCCTCCTTCAGGAGGTTTTCCGGAGGGTTCTGATGGGTGAACTTGTAATTGAACCCACCGATCTCCACCGTTCCGAAAGTAGGATGCTCAAAAGGAGCCCAATCCTGATAATACTGAGGCGCATTCTCCTTCACCCATTTCATACAAGCGTTGAAGCGTTCCATCCTCTTTTTGGGAGTCTCCTCTGAACGATCGAACCAGTTAAACGGCACGCCCGCTCTGCTGTCAAGATCCCAGAACTCCACCGTATAGGCAGGAACTCCCTGAGACTGGTAGAACCAGTCGTCCAGTGCTCCGCTGTCATAATTGATCTGATCGGACATAAAGGAGTCAAATATATTCATCGGACGGTATCCGAGCTCTTCCTGTCCCATCTGTGCGATCGCCTTCATGGACTTGATGTCCTCATAGTGAGCGGACTTGGACGGACGTGTTCCCGGAGGATACAAAAGAAGTCCTCCGCTCGTATGTCCAATCGCAGCTCCTCCTATATTGGAATGGGAAAGAACAAAATCCACGATCGCTTTTGTCTCGGGATTGCTCAGAGGATACTTTCCTGCGCCTGGCTGTCTGGAATCTGGGAACCATCCCAACGGGAAGTTCCTGTTGAAATCCAGTCCCCAGGGATCCTGTTCCTGTTTCAGGTTCTCATCCCCATCAAAAGGCACAAGAACGCCTTCCGGATAGATATCGTAAAACGTTCCCTCTGTGTCACTTGGATCCCTAAGGACCATAGTCGCCTCATCTTCAGGGTCGACCTTCCAAGCACCATAAGGGGTCTTGATGCGCATCATACGGATGACTCCGTCACCGTCCAGATCTTCCCCGCGCACTCCGCCCTCTTTCGGCATATAATCCCGATTTGCGGAACGGAGAGTCCTAGGCGTCGTCAGGTAAGTCTCCGCACCGTCCGGAGTCACTCTCGGAATGACATAGATGGTCTGCTCATCCAGAAGTTTCGTCACTTCCGGCTCCACACCGTAATTGGTGACAAGATAATCCACAGTATGCATGGCGCACATAGTGGATGTGACCTCACCAGCATGGATGTTTCCATCCAGATACCAACCGGGTTTCTGCAGTGCAGGACCTGTTTTTTTGTTGGTGAGAGTCACGACATACTGGTTTCTTCCCTCTTCGGTCACGCAGTTCACTTCCAGTTCCACGAGGTCCGGATAGCTCTCAGCGAAGAACTCGAGATTAGATTTCAGTTCGTCGTATTTATAGTAATGATCGTATTGAAATGTCGTTTTCATCTGCATACTTTTCCCGCCTTATAAAACCTGTGACAGGAATTCCTGTGTCCTGGGATTCTGAGGGTGATCAAACAGTTCATCCGGAGTTCCGGATTCAACAACGATACCGCCATCAATGAAGAGGACACGGTCGCTCACCTTGCGAGCAAATCCCATCTCATGGGTGACGATGACGCAGGTCATGCCGGTCTCCACGAGGTGCTGGATGACTTCCAGAACTCCTTTGACCATCTCCGGGTCCAAAGCAGAAGTAGGCTCGTCGAAGAGCATCACGTCCGGATCCATAGCCATGGCGCGGACGATAGCCAGTCTCTGCTTCTGTCCGCCTGAAAGTTTTCTCGGATACTCATTGGCTTTATCTTCAAGACCGACTGTCTTGAGAAGATCCATCGCCCGTTTTTCCGCCTCCTCTTTGGAGAGACCTTTCTCCAAAATAGGAGCCACTGTCACATTGTTCAGTACTGTCATATGAGGAAACACATTGAACTGCTGGAACACCATTCCGATCTTTTGTCTGTGAAGGTCCAGGTTCGTGCTCTTGGGATCCAGTTTCTCTCCCTCAAAATAGACTTCACCGCCTGTAGGCTCTTCCAAAAGGTTCAGGCACCTCAGAAAGGTGGATTTTCCGCCGCCGGAAGGTCCGATCACGGAAACGACTTCCCCTTTATATACGACCTCGCTGATTCCCTTCAGGACTTCCAGTCCACCGAAGGATTTCTTGAGGTCCTTTGTCTCGATCATGATCACATCTTTATCAATCACTTACACTGAACCTCCTTTCCATCCATCTGACTCCTGTAGACAGGACCATAGTCAGTACGAGATAGATCCCCGCTATGATGAACAACGGCTGCCATACCAGGAACTTGTTTGCCAGGATCGTCCTGGTGTACATCAGTTCATACAGCATAAATGAGCCTGCCATGGATGTCTCCTTGATCATCGCGATATATTCGTTCGCGAGAGCAGGAAGGATATTCTTGACCGCCTGCGGGAGGATGATCTTGGTCATCGTGTGTTTCGCTGTCATTCCGAGGCTGCGGGCTGCTTCTGTCTGTCCGGGATCTACCGAGTTGATTCCTCCGCGAATGATCTCAGCCACGTAAGCACTGGAGTTAAGGATGAGGGACATCAGCACTGTGTATACCTTGTCGATCTTATTTAAGACTGGGAATGCCATAGGCAGGAAGTAATAGAAGATATACATCTGTACCAACAACGGTGTTCCACGTATCACCGTGACGAATACGCCGGAGACATCCCTCAGGATCTTATTCTTGCTCAGTCTCGCGAGCGCGATAAACGCGCCAAGGATCGTGCCTAAAGATACCGCTATGAATGCATATTTGAGTGTTCCGATGGTGCCTTTCAGAAAGATCGGCCAATACTCGACCAGAACATCAATGATACTTGCTCCCATATCTTCCCCCGATTATTCGATGCCAGCCTGCTCTTTAGCAGTTGAATACCAATCGTAGTAGTAGTTGTTGTCGATGACAAACTGAAGGATCTCATTGACTGTGTTGATCAGGCTCTTTTCACCTTTTTTTGCCAGAGCGACGTTGCCTGCATACTCATCGTACAGACTCATATCGAACAGCACACCGGTAAGGATGAACTTGCCGTTCGAGGAGGCAACGTACTGTTTCGCGGTGTCCTCGTCCAAAGCGACTGCATCGCATTTTCCAGCCTGAAGCCCGAGGATCGCCTGATCCAGCGTGGAGACCAGTTCGAGGTTCGTTGTACTCTGTGTATCTAGAGAAAGGATCTGATCTTCAACGTACATCTCCTGGAGAGATGCTGCCTGAGCGTAAATATGTGCTCCGACGAAATCTGCCAGGCTGTTGTATTTGCCTTCGTTTTCCGCGATGGTGATCAGAGTGTGATCACTGGTGGAATCCTCATCATCTTCGCCCTGGTAGCCGATGGTAAGTTCATAGACTTCCGCCCTGTCTGCCTTCCATCCATATCCCGAGAAAGCCATGTCCGCTTTTCCTGTGTCGACTGCTGCGAAGGTACCACTGAATTCCATGGTCTCAATGGCGAGATCCACACCCAGGCAGTCTGCGATGTACTTCGCGAGCATCATCTCAGAACCAAGCACTTTGCCATCCTCTGTGATAAACTCTGCTGCAGGATAGTCTGGGGATGTCGCAATGGTAAACACGCCTGAATCCAGGATGTCTTTCAGTACACCGGAAGCATTGCTGAGGTCCAACTCAGGCTTTTTTAACTTGCTGGTATCCAACAAATAAGCATATGTGGAATTATTTCCTGTCTTGACGCCCCCGTCATCATTTCCGGAAGAACCGCAGGATACGAGGCTGATAGCCAATGTAAGCATCAGGATCGATGCAAAGATTTTCTTGATCGTGTTTTTCATTTTTAAACTCTCTTTCTTGTAACGTGTGAATGGTAATTAGATTAGTGTCGACTCTTCGTCGAAAAGATTCGTCGGTCTGTCTTCGTCGCATCGTCCCGCAGCCTCCTTCCTGTAAAAGATCAAATAAAAAAAGCCGTCTCTGAAATCCAGAGACGACATAATAGTCGCGGTGCCACACTGGTTGCAGGAAATCTCATCTCCTGCCTCTCTTTTCCTTTTAACGCAGGTCTACGCGTTCCTCCATACTGCTGTATTCAGGAGAACTTCTCCCAGACTCTTTTCGTTGGATACGTTGCCGCCGGACTTCCACTCTGTTCCGGCTCGCTGATGGACTGTGCCCAAGTACTTCTTCTGATCACCGAATTTAAGTGGCATTATAAACACCCGGTTTTGATCCGTCAAGAAAAAAGTTTGTTTAAAATGCTCAAAACTTCTCATTTCTATCGTGAACTCTGACCAAAAAAAGGACATTTTCTTCAAAAAACGATCCGTTTTTTGTGCTTCTTGCCCAGTATTCGCAAATTGCTTTATCGCTTTTATTGGGTAAATCGTAGAAATTGTTAGAAACGAAAAATGGAAGCCTATACAGCCTTTTTTTTAAGATACACGCATATTCTTCTAGTTTCCCAATTTGTTTCGGATACGATCGGTCCAACTGCCGTCAGTCAGGTCGATCACCCTGAGGAAGAGAGACACTTTATTCTCCGGATCCAAAGATTCCCATATATCGTCGATCAGTTCGTCCGGGTCACAGCTCCATCCTATTGTGGTGCAAAGAAGCGGATCTCCTTCATAACTTGGGAGCGGACTTCCCTTTCCCAAATACGTCCTAAGGAAGTGCCCTTCCCCTGCTTTTGGATCCTGATAGCGATAATGATCGTGAACACCGTGTTCCGGATCCCCGCCTACTGTTCGGATGGCAGACATCTCATACTTCATCCCGCCATTCACTTCTAGGACCGCTGAGATCCTCGGTGTGTAATTGGGAGCATCGGGCTCAAAAGTCCTCGTACTCAGTGATTCCTCAAAAGAGGCTCCAACCTCAAATCCCTGGAAGATCGTATCGGTCTGATCGCCGTTTGTCACGATCGTCCTGTTTCCATAGACTTTTACCGGCGCATAAATGATAAGTGAAGGATCCACCATCTTGGAGGGATCGAATGCTTCTGTCCGTATTCCGTCTCCTTCAGGTACGAAGACCCGGTTCCTGCTGTTCTCGCTCCGTCCAGTAAGGAAATACAGGATCAACGCTTTTGTCCCGTCTTCCGTCCTTCCCAGGAAAAGTCCCCTTCCTGGATAAGGCATGTTTTTTAAGCACTCAAACAGATCTGTCATATTTCGTTCCATCAGGCAAGTATTGCAGCGATATCTTCCTGTGTAGCCTGTCCGTCGATTGCGCCATATCTGGAAGCACACACCGCACCGGCAGCATTGGCATATCGCAAAGCCATCATCAGTTCCTCACCGCTGAGATCCTCAAGAGCGATCCCACGCTGAATGAACCAGGCAAGGAATGCACCCATAAAGTTGTCTCCCGCTCCTGTGGTATCCAACGTCTTCACCGGGACTGAGGGAACCGTTCCGCGGAACGATCCATTATCTGCTATGGAACCGTCCGCGCCTAAAGTGATCAGAACGACCTTGACACCAAAGGAGCGGAAATACTCTGCAGCACCTTCCAGGCTACCTCCGAACAAAACTGCTTCCTCTTCCGACACTTTGACGAGATCCGCAAATGGCAGGACCTTATCCACTTCCCTTTTGGCCTTCTCCTCGTCTTTCCACAATAGAGCGCGGTAATTGATGTCAAACGAAACGACTTTTCCGCGTTTTTTCGCCTCTTGGGCAGCAAACACCGTTGCTTCTCTGGATTCCTCTGCTACGAGCGACACAGAGCTGAAATGGAACACTTTGCACTCATCGATCAAAGACAGATCGATATCCTCCGGCTTCAACATGGCATCCGCGCAATGATCCCGGAAAAAGACGAAGTCACGGTCTCCTTCTGCATTGAGCGTGACAAAGGCAAGACCGGTCGGATCTTCGCTGCGCTTGACTCCTCTGAGTTCAACGATCCCTAATCCTTTGATGTAATCATACAAAAAGTTTCCCAGTGCATCTGTAGATACTTTCGTGATAACAGATGATGAAGTGCCAAGTTTTGCTGCTGCACACGCGACATTTGTCGGCGCACCTCCTGGATTTTGCGCATATAGCGGCAGCCCTCTGTCTGAAAGCCCCTGAGGAGTAAAATCGATGAGATACTCTCCTAAAACACACAGATCGCTCATGTCGGAATTTCCTTTCTCAACCAACGATTTCTTTTCTTTAGTATAACGAATTCTTCATCGGAAAGAAACACAGCTCAAGAACCGCATCTCACCTCGTGTACAGTTCCATTCCTCGTACGATCCATCCAGGGAATGCCTTTTTCCCTGCTTCGATGATCTTCTCCTGAGTTTCCGCATTCGAAAAACATAGCATCGTACTGCCCGCTCCGGAAATGCAGAGCCCGTCCGCACCATTCTCCATGACCAGTTTTTCGACTTGCTCATATTCCGGGATCAGTTTCTTCCGATACGGTTCATGTATCCTGTCCCGAAGGGCAGCTTTCAACAGTTCCCCGTCTCCTGACTCCATCGCCTTGATCAACATGGCGGTACAGCCAATGTTTTGTACAGCGTCCTTTCTGGAGTAAGAATCTGGGAGGACAGACCGCGCCATTGCTGTCTTGAGTTCATAGTCTGGGATAAACACTGTGAAACTCCAATAAGGACTCACATCAAAAGGAGCGACAGAAACATCCTCACCGTCGTAAACAGCTGCAACGAAACCTCCGTAGATCGAAGGGGTCGCATTGTCCGGATGTCCTTCCATTGCGGTGGCAATATGGAGGACCTCTTCATCGCTCAGTCCCAGACCGTACAGTTCGCTTGCTCCCATAATCCCCGCAACGATGAGCGAAGCAGAAGAGCCAAGTCCTCTCGCGATAGGGATCTCACACTCCCGAAAAGTGATTTTTACAGGAAGGGGCGTTTTTCCCTTTTCGCTCAGCGCCTTCTTAAAACCAAGGTAGCAAAGATTGTCTTCTCCCATATACTCCACTGGACATCCGATGATCTCTGTTTTGTCTGAGAGAGAAAACTCGATCGTATTGAAACACTTCCATGCAATCCCAAAACAGTCAAACCCGGGTCCCAAATTGGAGGAACTCGCTGGTACCGAAACGATCATTATAGTTCTCCTCTCTCCTCAATATACTTTTGCACATAGGAAACGATCTCTTCTCTCCCTATGACGTCCTGAAAACGCTCTGCACTGCTCTCAAGTTTCAGAAGATTCCGGGGAGCCTCAGTTCTTGTGAGTCCTTCGATCATCCGCATGTCTTGATAGGCAGTTCCTTTTGATGTCAATCCCAGTGCCCTGCACACAACATCCGTGAACGTGTAAGGCGACGCTGTGGAAAGGACGACCATATGTCGCTGAGAATTGGTTTCCTTCTTATACTGTTCCGCTGCAGACCAGGCAACGGCGGTGTGAGGATCCAACAGATACCCATGTTCCTCAAACACCTTTCGGATACACTTCACTGTTTTTTCTTCATCAGCTGTATATCCGCAAAACTCTTCCTGCAATCTCTTCAATGTCGATTCGGACACCTTATATTTTCCTTCTGTAGAAAGTCGCTGCATGCAGTCTGAGACAAACTTCTTGTCCCCTTCAGAGACGTAGTAAAGCAGCCTTTCCAGATTGGAGGAAACAAGAATATCCATAGAAGGGGAAGATGTCTGATGGAATGTCCTGTTCGTATCGTATTCACCTGTGCGAAGGAAATCTGTCAGGATCCTGTTTTGGTTAGAGGCGCAGATCAACTTTCCAACGGGAAGCCCCATCTTTTTCGCATAGTACCCTGCCAGAATATCTCCAAAGTTCCCAGTTGGAACACTGAAATCAACAAGTTCTCCTTTTTGAATGCTTCTCTCTGCAAGCAACTGCGTATAAGCAGAAAAATAATAAAAAATCTGTGGCACCAATCGTCCGATATTGATCGAGTTTGCAGAGGTCAGGATGACATTCTGTAAAAGTCCGCCTCTCTTTAACTCTAAAAAGGCTTTTTTCACCGCCGTCTGGCAGTCGTCAAAATTGCCTTTCACTGCGCACACGCGGACATTTCTTCCCTCCTGAGACACCATCTGTTTTCGCTGTACCTCGGAAACTCCATTTTCCGGATAGAAGACCAAGATACGGATCCCAGACACGTCCCGGAATCCTTCCAGCGCTGCTTTTCCCGTATCGCCAGAAGTTGCTGTCAGGATCACGATCTGCTTCTCCGGCTCATTTCTTCTTCTCGCTTCTGACATGAGAAGTGGCAGAAGGGAGAGTGCTACGTCCTTAAAGGCGGATGTGGGTCCGTGAAACAGTTCGAGGACACTGAAATCATCACTGATCCTTACCAATGGGGTAAGGATCTCCCCGCATGAAAACTTGCCCTGATAACCATTTTGGACCAACTTTTCAGGATCTTCAAAACCCGGAAGAAGAGCATGCAAGATCATAGATGAGATCTCAAAACTGCTCTTTCCTTCGATCTCATCCAAACATAAAGAATGTTCCTGCAGATTGGGGTCCACGAAAAGACCACCGTCTTCTGCAATGCCCTCAAGAACGGCTGTCAGACCATCTGCTTTTGATCCTGATCTTGTACTCTCAAAATACGTCATAGTTATAAACTCTTCTTAATTCAGGATACTGTGCCACATGCAGTACAAAACAATAACAATCCTTTTTTCAAAATTATGCTCAACTCTTGTAGAGTATAATACCTTCTCCTCAAAATTTAGGCAATCGCACCATCTTTCAATAAACGCTGAAAGAGTTTGGATATTACACCACATCCGCACACAAGTATACCTTCGACGTGGTATGATTGTGATATACCACAGTGGGAGGTAACGTCATGCCGGACATTTATGCTCATCAATACTTTGGAGATCAGGTCTATGCTCAATTGACACCGGAGTTGCAAAAGCGGCTCTCCGAGAATATCGATCTTTACAACATAGGTTTGCAGGGTCCTGATCCGTTCTATTTCTACAAGCCGCTGAAAAAGACTCCAGTCTCCAAACAAGCGGATGTCCTGCATGAAGAGACCGGAAGCGAGTATTTTGATCGTTCACTCAATACGCTGAAAGGTCTCACAGAGGATCAGGAAGCCTCCCTCGCCTATCAGCTCGGTTTTCTCTGCCATTACACTCTGGATTCCGTATGTCATACTTTCGTCAACCGATACGAAAAAGAGACAGGCGTAACACATTCGGATATGGAAGGAGAATTCGACCGCTACCTATTGGAACGCTCTGGTAAAGATCCGTTAAAAACCGATACCGGTGAGAAGTTCCTTCCTAAAAAGGGATATGGAAAGATCGTATCTCTGTTCTCTCAGGGGCTTGGCGAAAAGGAATGCTATGATGCGATCCGTTCCTATAAGACTTTTCGGAATATTTTTCACTGCGAAAACAATTTCAAAAGAAATCTCCTGTACCGCATCATGAAGAAGGCAGGCGTTTATAATTCCTATCGAGGACAGATCGTAAACGTGGAGCCTTACCCCAACACGGAAAAGAGTGATCAGGAACTGTATGATCTTCTCAAGAGCGCTGTTCCGCTTTGTGTGAAACTGATCGTCAAGTTTGTAATTGCCTATGACAACAACGAACCTTCAGCTTTCCTCTATGACAGTAACCTGCAGATCCCTTTCAATGGGATCATGGTCTGATACCCAACTACGTTAGAAATCCTATAATTTAGAAGAACGCGGTCGCCCGCGTTCTTCTAAATTTGTATAAGGAATAGTTACCAGACACTTGCCATATCACTGATTTTCAAAGACTTCACAGTCATGCCGTTTTCCGCTGTGAGTGAGAGTTCGGTTGCTTCTTCATCCGGGAAAATGCAGAAAGAATATGTTACGAGACCGTCCTCCAGGAAAACTTCTACAGCGGTCTTATCGATAAGCAGTTTCAACTGAATATCACCAGCTGCTCCCATCGGTGCGACATAACTTTTGCCTCTGGCTTTGATGTATTCCGCCGCTGAGAAATACCAGCTATCCATTGAGGTCTGTGTATCACGCCATCTCGGCGAATTGCCGGCAGTGTAGTCCGCGAAATACAAGTTGTTGTCCAGATCGATCACAAACTTCGTATTCTGATATTTGTCCGCAAGATAAGTCAGTGTGATCTTGCCTTTCCACTCCTGGGGAGTAAGTACAGCATCGATCTCTATCTGATTTCCCATCCTGCCTTCAAGAACGTTTTCGCCCGGAGCTGCTTCAAGATCTTTGATCTCTGCTACACAAGTCTCCAGAGAAGCAAGTTCTCTTACCGGTCTTTGGACCAATCGGTGGGTACCGTCCGCCTGCTTTCGAAGAGTCAGTTCCCTCGCGACCGTCATCCCGTTCCGCCACGGGAATGTTGGTCCTCTCGAGCCATCCC
>JAFUBI010000036.1 GCA_017460285.1 Oscillospiraceae bacterium
ACGACATGGTCCTCCTCTGTGAAGCGCTTCAGGCGGCATCTCCCATTGACAGTTTTGCTACACCGGTGGCGGAGGAGATGGCAGGATACGCGGATAAGATCATCATGGCAGCAGGTGCCTTCACGGAGGGCTCTTCTATAGAACTGTCCTGCGATGGTCCTCTTCGTGAACCTTACGTGGCATATGCTCAGGGAGGGCTCAGCCTTACGACTTCCCGCTATGCTTATCTGTCCGCCGCTCAAAAGATGCTGAAAAAGAGAAACAGTTGAGATGAGCAAGGTCCTCACTGAAGAACTGATCTACCAGGTCTTGTCTGTCGTGGAGGAGATTCCTGCAGGATCGGTGTCGACATACGGTCAGATCGCTGCACTCATAGGAAGGGAAAAGAATTCCCGCCTTGTTGGAAAAGTACTCAGCATTTCGGATTATTATGGAAGGTATCCATGTCATAGGGTCGTGAACCATTGCGGAAGACTGGCACCAGGCTTCACAGAACAGAGAGAACGGCTGCAGCAAGAGGGTGTGACATTTCAAAGCAATGGGAATGTGAACATGAGACTCCATAAATGGCAAATTTGAATGAGAAAACACACTGTAAAGCACAAAGGCTTAACAGTGTGTTTTCTCGATGAAAAGCTGTATTTTGCAACAAAAAAGCTGCTGAATAAATCAGCAGCTTCCAGGCTATGTGTCAACTTCGATCAAACAGCACGTGTTACTTTGCCGGAACGAAGACAACGGGTGCAGGCGTAGATGTGGGTCGGCTTTCCGCCGACGATCGCTTTGACGCGCTGCACGTTGGGCTTGAATGTGCGGTTGGAGCGCCGATGCGAGTGGGAGACTTTGATTCCAAAGCGGACTTCCTTTCCGCAAATTTCACATTTTGCCATCTGCTGCACCTCCTTCTAGTTATAATTGTCACGACGAATATCTTAACAAATCCTATTTTAAAATGCAAGTGCTTTTTAACAAGTTTGGTTGTTTTTTTACCATGCTGTGGATATAATGAAGACACAAATCGGAAGATTTGCATCCTTTTCTCACTGGATGGTGTGATTTTGGCTGAAATTACCTACAAGCTCAACGAGTTCGAGGGCCCGCTCGATTTGCTGTTGCACCTTATCGCCAAGCATAAGATGCAACTTTTTGATATCCAGATTTATCAGCTCATAGACCAGTATCTTCAGTTTATAGGAGAGATCGGTCCGGACCAGTTGGAACCCACCAGTGAGTTTGTGGAGATGGCGGCACGCCTCGTCTATATGAAGTCTGTTGCTCTGCTTCCTCGTTCCGAGGAAAAGGAGGAACTGGAGAAGGAACTGACGGGACGCTTGATCGAATACTCACTGTGCAAACTCGCAGCGGAGAGACTGCGGGATCGTTCGGAGGGGATCAACTTCTTCATCCGTCAGCCCCTAGAGATCAAACTGCCTAACGATTATAACAGAAAACATGACCCTGCTGTACTGCTGGAAGCGCTCAAGTCGATCCACGGCAGGAATAAGGTGATGCCAGACGTGGAGAGGTTCGAGCCTCTCGTATCGGCTCCTGTCGTCTCGGTCGAGAGCAGGGTCATCCATATTCTAGGTTCCCTGAGGAGAAACAAGGGCGGGGTCCATATCAGCGATTTCTTTGCCAACAGCTCCGGCAGAAGCGAGACAGTCGCAACTTATTTGGGGATCCTGGAGCTGATCCGCAACGGGCGGATCCTGGTGGACGACGATGGCGTCGTCACGAACAGAGAAAGCGAGGTAACTTCAGATGCATGATATGTCTGTCTCCATTGCGGAAGCGATCCTTTTCGCGGTCGCAGAGCCCATTGCTCTTTCCAAACTGAGCGAGATCATGGAAATCAGCGAGGAGGAAGCACTTGCGGTTTTGGAGCGTCTGGGGAACGAACTGGATTCGAGGGATGCGGGAGTCGTCATGCTTCGGTTCGAAGATCGTTACCAGTTGTCTACCAGACCGAAATACTCAGATTATGTTGTCCGCGCGTTGGACAACCGCAGAAACAGCCCTCTGTCTCAGGCAGCTATGGAAGTGCTCGCAATCATTGCGTATAATCAGCCGGTTTCCAGAGCCTTTATGGATGAGATACGCTGAGTGGACAGCAGATCCGAAGTTTCCACTTTGATCAATAAGAATCTGATCGAGGAAGCCGGGAGACTGGATCTTCCCGGGCGTCCCATCAGTTTTGTCACCACCGACAATTTCCTGCGATGCTTTGACATGCAGTCGCTGGAAGATCTTCCGCCGGTCCACGCGGAGAATCTGATCGTCGATGAGGAAAAAGTCCTTCTGGGAGAAGAAGAGGAAGAAGAGTAAAAGTCTTGAGCATCTTTCTGACAATCCTGAAGATCCTACTTTATGTCATTCTGGCAGTGCTTGCGATTGTGTTGGTGCTGCTCTTTTTCCCTGCGTCAGCTAAGATCCTTTTCCGAAGAGGCAAACTCTATGTCGATGTGAAATACCTGTTTTTGAAACGAAGGATCCTGCCCGGTGAGGAAGAAGAGACCTCTCTTCCGGAAGAGGTTTCGGATCATTTGGAACAGGAAGAACAGCCGGAGATGCCTAAAGTAGAGCAGGAAGCGCCTCAATCGGCAGCAGAGGAGGTCCCTGCGGTCGTAGAGGAGACGGAAGAGGAATTGGATCCGGATATTTCTGAAGAAGAAGTCAAGGAACGACCCAAGGAGGAGAAGAAATCTGCCAAGGTAAAGAAGACGAAGCAAAAAGAGGAGAAGACTGAGGAGAACGGACTGGCTGCTCTTTGGAAAAAAGTCAGACCCTTTGTGGCGCCCGCTACCAAGACTTTGGTCGCCTTGTTCCATCACATTCATATGGAGAACGTTGAGATCGTATGGAACGTGAGAAGTGGTGATGCAGCCCGTGTGGGAATGCTCAGCGGTCTGGCATGGATGGTCATTGGAGACATCATGAAAACACTGGGGATCCTCTTCGGAAAAAACCTTACCTACAAGGAGATCACCGTGATGCCGTGCTTTGATCCGAAGGACGGCGCGGATGAAAGATTCGGTTGCGAAGTCGCAGTGAGACCGATTATAATATTGCTGATCGCAGGTTATTTTGGTCTCCTTTTCTTAAAAGAGAAATTGTTCAACAAGGAGTAATGACATGTCTACTGAACGTGGTCTGAATTTATTGACAGAAGTTGCACTGGATAAGATCCGCGGACTGACCGATTCCGGCACCGTAGTTGGCGAGCCTATCACATTGCCGAACGGTGCTACCGCTGTACCGATCAGCAAAGTCTCTTTTGGATTTGCATCCGGTGGTTCCGATCTTCCCAGTTCCAAGCAGGCGGATATGTTCGGTGGCGGTACCGGCGGCGGTGTCACCATCACTCCTATCGCTTTCCTTGTGACACAAGGTGATTCTGTAAAGGTCATGCAGTTGGATACCATCGGAAGCACGGCAGATAATATGGTTCGCTCGATCCCGGAGATCCTGGACAAGATCTCGGAATTGACCGGAAAGAAAAAATCAGAATGAGGTCATGAGCCGTTTCTCAGTCTGAGACGGCTCTTTTTGTGAGAATGGAAGAGAGAATTCAAAAAGTATTGTCCGCTCAGGGACTTTGCTCCAGAAGGGAAGCGGATCGCCTTATAGAAGAAGGACGTGTCGCTGTCAACGGCAGGCGCGCTGAGCCTGGCACCAAGATCGACGTCCGAAAGGATGTTCTTCATGTGGACGGCAAGAGGGTCCATCTGGAGAAGAATGTCGAAAAGTATTATTATGCGCTGAACAAACCCCGTGGCTATGTCACAACGTTGAAGGATGAGCACGCGGATAAAACGGTTGCAGACCTGTTCGCGGATGTGGATGTCAGACTTTATCCGGTAGGAAGACTGGACAAGGATTCGGAAGGTCTCCTGATCATGACGAATGACGGGACCTTCACCAATCTTCTCACCCATCCTTCTGGCGGTATCACCAAGACCTACAGGGTCAGCGTGACTCCGGCTCCGGTCGAGGAGCAGCTTATCGAACTCTCCACTGGTGTAAAACTGGATGACGGTCATGTCACTTTGCCTGCGAAGGTGCGGGTAACGGGTACGACAGGAACGGAAAAAGGAACATTGGAGATCGTTCTTTCAGAAGGTCATAACCGCGAGATCCGCAGGATGTGCGAAGCAGTGGGACTTCAGGTCACCAGACTGAAGCGAACAGCTATTGGACCGCTCAAGCTTAGTTCTTTGAAAGCGGGTGAGTATCGCAAGCTTACCTCCGGAGAAGTATCTGCTTTAAGAAGAAGCGCGACGGTCAAGACAAACAAAAAGAGATAAGCATATCTGTTTCTGTGGCAATTTCTGATCGAATAAGTACCAAGTTAAGAAAAAAGATTTTTCGAGACCCCGCTAAAAAGCGGGGTTTTCGGTTGTAATGAAATTGAGTTTATTGTAGAATTACTGTGATTTGGCTTAATATTCACGAAAGGGTATAGGATACGGTTTTAATGGCTGAGAAAAAGAACAAATTGAGTGCTGAAGCCCGCTTGAGCCTGTTGTTTGACGACGGTACATACACCGAACTGGACAAAAATGATGCCAGTGGTGCAAGGATCGGATACGGCAGCGTTTGCGGTGCAACGGTGTATGCCTATGCGGAAGGGGAGAGCGAAGGATTTGGCGCTGCTTCCGCTAAGAAATTGGAAAAAGTATATGCTCTGGCAGAGAAGACAGGATCTCCTGTGGTCTCTGTTTATGACAGCCAGGGCGTTCAGCTTGAGGGCGGTCTTGCCACACTGGATACATGCTCCAGCCTGCTGGGTCATATTTCACGCCTCTCCGGTGTCGTACCGCAGATCGCTGTGGTAGCCGGAACATGCGGTGGATTCGAAGCGCTTTGCGCAAACATGGCGGATCTTTGCCTGATGGAGAAGAATGCGGAATTGTTCCTCACCGCTCCGTTTGTAGACAGCGAGGCGAAAAAAGACGCTTCTGGAAGCGATGCCGCGAAAAAAGCTGGTGTTGCAGCAGTCGTATGTGAGGGTGAGGAGGCATTGTTTGGAAAGGTGCGTCAGCTTCTTGCGATCCTTCCTCTCAATAACCTCGCTTCCGCTCCTGTCGTAGATTTTGAAGCCCCTGCAGCAGATACGGACGGCTGCCCGGTATGCGTCACTGTAGATACGGATAGCAAGATCCAGTTGTTCGCAGGGCTTGGCAGCAGCGCAAAGACTCTTCTCGCAACTTTGGCGGGAAGCGTAGTTGGGGTTGTTAAGGTGGACGGGCGCCTCTGCCGCGGTGACAGCGAGAAGATCGCTCGCCTCGTACAGTTGTGCGATGCTTATTCAGTCCCAGTCGTTACCTTCGTAGACAGTGAGGGCTTCCTCCAGTCCACAGAGAACGATCTTAAGGGCGGTATCCGCAATGCATCTCTGCTCGCCAATGTTTTGTCCGAAGCGACCACACCAAAGGTGTGTGTCATCACCGGAAAAGCGATCGGCTCGGTATATTCTGTCCTTTGCGGCAAGAATGCTGGGAACGATATGGTCTATGCCTGGGACAAAGCAGTCATCAGTGCAGTCCCTGCCAAGACAGCAGTCGACATCTTCTGGGAAAACAGGATCGAAAAAGATTCCGATATCGAGAACTTGGCGGCGGAATATGAGAAGACCGAAGCCAATGCCGTCAAGGCTGTGGAAGCAGGTCTTGTTGATCGCGTGATCACCAGAGAAGAGACAAGAGGCGTTCTCGTTGAGACTCTGGATATGCTCGCTTCCAAACGCGTAACCACACTTTCGAAAAAACATGGCATTCTGCCTTATTGATAATAAAGGAGAACAGATAATGAAACAGTTTAAAATCACCGTGAATGGTGTTACTTATGATGTAGCAGTGGAAGAGACCGGTAGTTCTGCTCCTGTATTTGCAGCATCCGCTGCTCCTGTTGCTCCCGCCGCCCCGGCAGCAGTTCCTGCACCTGCAGCTGCACCGGCAGAGGCTCCCGCAGCAACTCCGGCTGCTTTGCCTGAAAATGGCAAGAAGATCGGCGCTCCGATGCCCGGAAGCATCGTCGATGTATGTGTCAGCGTTGGTCAGACCGTTGCAGCAGGGGATAAGCTGATCGTTCTGGAATCTATGAAGATGGAGAACGACATCGTTGCTGAGAAGGCTGGCACCGTCCTCGGAATCGGCGTCTCCAAAGGCGACATGGTAAATGCTGGCGACACACTGCTCGTCCTCGGTTAATGGAGGCACAGTGATGGCTAAAGTTAAGGTAAATGAACTCGTCCTGCGCGACGCGCATCAGTCCCTGATCGCGACCCGCATGACGCTGGATGAAATGCTCCCGATCCTCTCAACGATGGATCAGGTAGGATACAACGCAGTCGAGATGTGGGGCGGCGCGACTTTCGATTCTTGCCTCCGTTTCCTGGATGAGGATCCGTGGGAAAGACTTCGCGTGATCCGCAAAGAGATGCCCAACACCAAGATGCAGATGCTCTTCCGCGGACAGAACATGCTGGGATACCGCCATTACGCGGACGATGTGGTCGAATATTTCGTGCAGAAGATCGTTGCGAACGGCATCGATATCATGCGTATCTTTGACGCTCTGAACGATCCGAGAAACCTTCAGGCTTCTATCAACGCCGCCAAGAAGGAAGGCGCACATGTTCAGGCTTGTATCGCATACACGATCAGCCCTGTCCACAACAACGATTATTTCGCAAACTATGCGAAACAATTGGAAGAGATGGGTGCAGATTCCCTGTGCATCAAGGATATGGCCGGACTTCTGAAGCCTTATGCGACCTATGATCTCGTCAAGAAATTGAAAGAGACCATCAGCATTCCGGTGGACATCCACTCCCACTACACATCCGGTCTGGCATCTATGTCGATCCTCAAAGGGATCGAAGCTGGTGCGGATATCATCGATACCGTCATCTCTCCTCTGGCAATGGGAACATCCCATATGGCGACAGAATCTCTCGTCGCAGCCTTGCAGGGCACAGAATACGATACCGGTCTCGATCTGTTTAAACTCAACGAGGTCCGTGAGTATTTCGCCACTCTTCGTCAGAAATACATCGACAAGGGCATGCTCAGCCACAAGGTCCTCGGAGTTGACGCCAATACCTTGCTGTATCAGGTTCCCGGCGGTATGCTTTCCAACCTTCTGAACCAGCTGAAGGAAGCCGGTAAGGAAGAACTTCTCGATGAAGTTCTCGCAGAAGTGCCGCGCGTACGTGAAGATGCCGGTTATCCGCCTCTTGTCACTCCTACTTCCCAGATCGTCGGAACACAGGCTGTGTTCAACGTGTTGATGGGCGAGCGCTACAAGATGGTCACCAAGGAGTTCAAAGCTCTCGTTCGTGGTGAATACGGAAAGACTCCTCACGATATCACCGACGAGTTCCGCAAGAAGATCATCGGGGATGAAGAGCCTGTTACCTGCAGACCCGCAGATCTGCTCGAGCCTGAAATGGATAAACTCCGCGAGGAGTGCGCAAAGTACGCGAAGTCCGATGAGGATGTTCTCAGTTATGCGCAATTCCCGCAGGTCGCGACGAAGTTCTTTGAGAAACGCCGCGCAAAAGAGCTGGGGATCGACAACGACCACTACGACAAGGCAAACAAACTGATGCCCGTATAATTCGGAAACTTTAAACGGACTGGTCTTCCAGTCCGTTTTCTCCAGAATTTATCTTTCTGTAATCTTCGGTTTGTTGACCGTCTGTTGCCCATTAGGGTAAAATAACAAATTGATAAAGATATGCTTGGAGTTAATTTCATATGATTAAAAGCATGACCGGCTATGGTCGTTCCATGATGCACATCGGTGAGGCGGACATCACCGTTGAGATCCGCGCGGTCAACAACCGTTTTTTGGATCTTTCCGTCCGTTTGCCTAGATCTCTTTCCTATTGTGAGGATAAGATCAAATCGGAACTTCAAAAGAAGATCGCCAGAGGTAAGGTGGACGTCTTCGTTACCTATGTACGTCCCTTGGGGGAGCAGGTCGTCGTTGAACCTAACCTGAATGCTGCCAAGTCTTATGCGGATGCTATGCATCGCATCGATGAGCTTCTCGGAACTTCCAGCAAGATCGACGCTGTTGCTTTGTCCCGTTTTCCTGAGGTCTTCACCGTTACTAGAGAAGTGCCAGACGAGGATCAGGTGTGGGCAGATCTACGCACGGTCGTGCTGGACGCTGCAGACCGTTTCAACGAGATGCGCGCCGTGGAAGGGCAGAAGATGGCTGAGGATGTCCTCAGCAAACTCGATACCATCGAGGAACTGGTGGGAAAGGTGGAGGTGAAATCCGCTCCGCGCCTTGAAGCATATCGTGAAAAACTGTACAATAAGATGCTCGCCGTTCTGGATGCGTCCGATATCGATGAGAAGCGGATCCTGGAGGAGGCTGCCATCTATGCGGATCACACCGCTGTGGACGAGGAGACCGTACGTCTACGCTCCCACATCGGACAGTTTCGCGACATCGTTGCTGCCGGTGGTCCGGTGGGCAGAAAACTGGATTTCCTGGTACAGGAGATCAACCGCGAGATCAATACAACCGGATCGAAGGGCTCAGACCTGGAGATCACCGGATATGTCGTAGATCTTAAGAGCGAGACCGAGAAGATCCGCGAACAGATCCAGAACATTGAATAGGAAGCGAATCGTATGAAGCTGATCAACATCGGATTTGGGAATGTCGTATCTGCAAACCGGCTGGTCGCTATCGTCAGTCCGGATTCTGCACCAGTCAAACGTATCGTCACGGAAGCTAGAGAAAAGGGACTTCTCATCGATGCCACGTATGGCAGAAGAACAAGAGCAGTCATCGTTATGGATTCCGATCATGTGATCCTTTCCGCCATACAGCCGGAGACGGTTGCCAGCAGAGTGGAGGATGACGATGACGACAAATAAGGCTGCCAACAACATCTTCGTTCTCTCCGGTCCATCAGGCTGCGGCAAGGACACCGTTGTCAAATGTCTCAAGCTCATGCGGGATGATATCTTTCTTTCCGTATCCTGCACGACCAGAGCGCCTCGTGAGGGGGAGAAAGAGGGAGTGGATTATTACTACCTCACCCAGGAACAGTTCGATGAGCTAGTAGAGACGGGACAGATGCTGGAATACAATTTTTACGCGGGCAACTATTACGGGACGTCCTGTGCGGAATTGGAACGCGGCAGGGACTTGGGCAAAGTCGTCATACTCGTGATCGATGTGAACGGAGCCCACAATGTCCGCAGACTGTATCCGGATTCGACCCTGATCTTTCTTCTTCCGCCATCCATGGAAGTCCTCCGTGAGAGGATCGCCCGCAGGGGCGTCACCAACGATGTGGAGGAGCGGATGGAGATCGCCAGAGCGGAGATCGAGGATTCGATCAACTTTGATGTCAGGATCGTGAACGACGATCTGGAAAAATGTGTCAGGGAGGTCTCCGACCTGATCGACCAAAAAATGAATCAAGACAAAACGACCGGAGGAAAAGAAACATGCTGAGACCTGAGATCGGGCAACTGCTGGAAGAGACAGACAGCCCATACGCACTCGTGATCGCTATCGCGAAGAGAGCGAGAGACATCGTCAGCGAAGAGGAAGCTAACGGAAACAAACTGGAGGAGAAACCGGTAACCTTAGCGATCGAGCAGTTCGGTGCACATCAGTACAAGGCTGTAGAAGGCAAGGATTGATCCTATCAGGAAATAGATGAGGGGAGGTGGCGAAGTGTTTACCGGAGTTGAAGTCGCGGTGGACAACGCCGCCTTTCAGTTTGATAAGCTGTATCGATACAATGTCCCGGAAGTGATGCAGCCTTTTGCCAAGATCGGCGCCAGGGTCCTGGTGCCCTTCGGTAAGGGAAAGGACCGTATGGGGATCGTGCTCGGATTGTGTGATCCCGCAAGGGAATACAAGGAGATCCTGAGGATCGAAGAGACAGAGCCCATCGTCAATGAGGAGATGGTGGATCTTATCCGCTACCTGCGGAACACTACGTTCTGTACTTATTACGATGCTGTCAAGGCTGTCCTCCCCAAGAACATCCGGCTGGTTCCGGATGCAGAAACACAGGAACTGGAACTGAAGAATGAGGGACACACGGAGACCGCTTATCGTACGGTTTCCGGACTGGAACACGAGGGAGCGACGAAAAAACAGTCACTACTTTTGGCGTATCTGAATGAGCCTCATTCCTATGGAGAGATCCACGACGATCTGGGAATCTCCAGAGATGTGGTGCACAGGGTTCTGGAAAAAGGATGGATCGTGGAGGAACGAAGGTGGAAAACGGATGAATTGGATTTTTCCTCTCCCGGTTACCTCAATTCCTTTGAGTTGACTCCTGCGCAGAGTGAGACTTATCGCCGGATCCGACGTTATATAGGTGCGGCGGATCGCCCGGAAACGACCCTCTTGTACGGTGTCACGTCCAGTGGCAAGACCATGCTGTATGTAAAACTGATCCAGGATGCTCTGGAGTCCGGGAAAGGAGCTTTGCTGCTGGTTCCGGAGATCGCCTTGGCGACCCAGATGATCGGGAGGCTGCAGACTATGTTTCCCGGAAAGGTGGGGATCATCCACAGCGCTTTGTCGGATACGGAGCGCACGCTTCAGTGGAAACGGATCTTGGACGGGGAATACCCGCTGGTCGTGGGAACGAGGTCCGCTGTGTTCGCCCCGATCCCCCACATTGGGCTGATCATCATCGACGAGGAACAGGAACAGACTTACCTCGCGGATCAGTCCCCGAGATTTCGGGCACCAGCTGTTGCTGCCTATCGGGCGAAAAGACACGGAGCGCATCTCTTGTTGTCTTCCGCTACACCTTCGGTCGAGACCTATTTCTCAGCCAAGAGCGGAAAGATCAACTATGCGGAACTGTCCGAGAGGTTCGGAAAGATGCCTCTTCCGGAAGTGCGCGTGGTGGACATGCGCAATGAACTGATGCAGGGAAATACCCACACCATCGGTCAGGAATTGTTTGAAAAGATCAATGAGAGGCTGGAGCGGGGGGAGCAAGTGATCCTTCTCCTGAACAGGAGAGGATACCGCACGGTCACGATCTGTAAAAAGTGTAAGGAAGTCATCATGTGCGACAGTTGCTCTATGCCTATGGTCTGGCATAAGACGGACAGCACACACAGGTGTCACTATTGCGGTAAGATCGTTCCCCAGTTCCTCAAATGTCCCAAGTGCGGGGGCGAATTGAGGCATACCGGCATCGGCACCCAAAAGATCGAAGAGGAACTGGATCTCCTGTTCCCGGATGCCAGGATCCTGAGAGTGGATCTGGATTCCATGTCCGGGAAGAATTCGCTCACAAAGAGTTTAAGGGATTTCGAAGAGAAAAAATACGACATGATCATCGGGACGCAGATGATCGCGAAAGGCTTGGATTTCGAGAACGTGACACTGGTCGGAGTATTGAGCGTGGATTCCATGCTCCTCATGCCCAGTTTCCGCGCCTACGAGCGCACCTTTGACATGCTGACACAAGTCATTGGAAGATCCGGCAGAGGAACCAAGGTCGGAGAAGCCGTTATCCAGACCATCGATCCGGACAACCCAATCATACAGATCGCTTCCCAACAGGATTATGAGCGTTTTTACAACAATGAGATCCTGCTCAGAAAGGCACATCTGTATCCGCCGTATTGCCACATCTGCGCGGTGTGTTTCGCGGCGAGTTCTGCCACTCAGGGAAAGAACGCCGCGGATCAGTTCCTGCAGCAGATGAAGGAGACCTTCTCAGCAGAGCCGGGGATACCGCTTCGCGTCATCGGACCTTCCCCGATGAGGGTCCCTGTAGTTGGGAAGCAGTATCGGTGGAGGCTCGTGATCAAGAGCAGAGGAGACGCCAGATTCCGGGAATTGCTGGGGGAGTGTCTCGTGGAAGTCAGAAAGAGAAAAGGCGTGGGAGACACGCGGATATATGTGGATTTCAACGATTTAGATGGTTGAGAAAGGGATAGATTATGGCACTTAGAAGAATATTGGTCAATGGCGAGCCAACGCTGCGCAAACACAGCAGACCGGTCACGGATTTCGGAGCCAGGACATGGACGCTCCTGGATGATATGAAGGAGACCCTCATCGATGCGAACGGCCTTGGACTCGCTGCACCTCAGGTTGGCGTACTGCGCAGAGCGATCCTCATAGTGAATAACGACGGAACGATGATCGAACTGCTCAATCCCGAGATCCTGGAGCAATCGGAGGAGAAAGTCGGGGCGTATGAAGGATGTCTCTCGGTTCCGGGTGAGAGAGGATGGCTGGAGCGCTCCACCCACGTCAAAGTGAAGGCACTGGACCGCTTTGGAAAACCGTTCACCATGGAATTGGATGACATGGCGGCGAGAGCAGTCTGCCATGAGGTGGATCATTTGGACGGGACCCTCTTCATCGACCTCGTGGATGAACTGGTCACAGACGAAGAATTGGAAGAGCTGGCAGAGGAAGAAGGATGAGGATCGTCTTTATGGGTACCCCCGAGATCGCTCGAGAGGTATTGAAAGCGGTCTCTTCAGAATATGATGTTGTCGGTGTGTTTTGTCAGCCGGACAAACCGGTGGGAAGAAAGCACGTCATAACACCGCCTCCTGTAAAGGTTTTTGCGGAGGAGGCGGGAATTCCTGTTTATCAGCCAAAAGGCTTTAAAAATGGGAAAGCGACGCAGATCCTGCGGGAGTTGGCTCCTGATTTGATCCTGGTCATCGCGTACGGAAAGATCCTTCCACAGGAAGTGCTGGACGTTCCGAGACTTGGGTGCATCAATGTGCATGCATCCCTTCTCCCGAAGTACAGGGGAGCCGCCCCGATCCAGCGGGCGATCATCGCTGGGGAAGAGGTCACCGGCATCACCATCATGAAGATGGATGCGGGAATGGATACGGGAAATATGCTCGCGCAGCGGGAGATCCCCATCCTTCCGGAGGACAACGAGGAGACCATGTTCCGCAAAATGGGGGAAGTGGGGAGCAAGTTTGTGTTGGAGATCCTTCCCCTCATCGAAGCCGGCGAATTGGAAGAGCAGCACCAGGACCACGACGCCGCGACTTATGCGCCTCCCATTGAGAAAGAGGAGGGAGAGTTCTCCTTCCGAGAAGACGCAGCCAAAGTCGTTCATCTGATCCATGGAGTTTCTGTGTGGCCCGTGGCGTATTTCCAAATGGAGGATAAAAAGATCAAGGTGGCAGATGCTGCCTACAGCGAGAAGGTCGGGGAACCAGGCGAAGTCCTTTCCTTAAGACCGTTGACGATCGCTGCGGAAAACGGTTCGGTCATACTGAATAAGGTCATTCCGGAAGGCGGAAAGCCCATGGACGGAAATGCCTGGGCAAACGGCAGAAGATTTCGTCAGGGGGATAATATCTACACTTGAGCGATGTTCGGAAATTAGCTGTACAGTCCCTCATGCGATGTGAAGAGGGAGGCTACTCCAATCTGGTCCAGAAAAAGGTGCTTTCGGACAACGATCTGACAGACCGGGACCGGAGTTTTTACACTGCATTGTTTCTTGGAACGCTCTCAAGACGCATCACACTGGATGCGATGCTGTCCCCTTTTCTGAAGAAGGGTATCGAGTCTTTGGATCCTGAAGTGAGAAACATCCTCAGATGCGGCGTTTATCAGATCTTTTGGATGGATAAAGTGCCTACGCGAGCTGCCATCAGCGAGAGCGTGGATCTTTGCCGTATTTTTCGAAAATCTTCAGCAGCAGGCCTGGTCAATGCCGTTCTTCGGAAGGTTTCCGGATCGGATCGGAACG
>JAFUBI010000037.1 GCA_017460285.1 Oscillospiraceae bacterium
GTTGAATAATTCATTTACAGGACTGCTTGAAAAACATGTTCAGAATAAACTGATTGCGATGTATCAGGAAGAAGAGGAACGTTTCAGCCGCAGTTATGTGCAGAAGTTATTTAACGATGGAAAAGTAATTATTGAAGGAAAAACTGTCTCAAAAAATGAAAAGGTAAAACCGGGAACGGTAGTATCTGTGATGCTTCCTGCTCCTCAACCTCTTGAAGCAGAACCCCAAGATATTCCTATTGAAATCGTATATGAGGATCAGGACCTGGTCGTAGTCAACAAGCCTAAAGGGATGGTGGTCCACCCGGGAGCGGGGAACCCGGATGGAACACTTGTAAACGCTCTTTTGTTCCATTGCAAAGGTCGGCTTTCCGGGATCAATGGAGTTGAACGACCGGGAATCGTTCATCGGATCGACAAAGACACCAGTGGGTTGTTGGTCGTCGCAAAAAATGATGCAGCTCACGTTTCTCTAGCAGCACAGATCGCTGAACACAGTGTCACGCGTTACTACTATGCTATTGCATATGGTCATCTGAAATCAGAAAATGGGGTGATCGATGCCCCTATCGGTAGAAAGGCAAATGATCGGATCAAATTCTGTGTGACGGATAAAGGATCTAAGAGGGCGGTAACGGAATACCGTGTTTTGGAAGAGATGCCGGGATATTCTTTTCTGGAGCTTCACCTTCAGACGGGAAGAACTCATCAGATACGGGTACACATGGAATACTTAGGACACCCTCTTGTTGGTGACAAACTGTACGGAAGCGGGAAGCAGGTCAAGCAATTTGAAGGACAGTGCCTCCATGCTGGTGTTTTGGGATTTGTACATCCTAGATCAGGGGAATATATGGAGTTTCAAGCGGAACTGCCGCGGTATTTTGTCAATTTTTTGGACTACATTCGGGTGAAAAATGAAGACGAATAACTCTTTATCAGAATACTTGGTCATTTCCTCGGTGGATGGGACCTTGCTGGAAGCAGGGTATGGGATACCGGGAAGAAATTTGGATGCAATTGAGAAGTTTGTTTCTCGAGGCGGACAATTTACTGTGTGCACGGGTAGATGCTCTCTATCTGTAACAAAGTTTTTGGAATGGCTCCCGTTAAGTGCACCAGCGGTTCTATGTAATGGAAGTTACATCTACGATTTTGCAAAAAAAGATGTCATCTATAATCAGCCTTTGAAACAGACGATACAAGACGTCGTCGGTGAAGTCTTGGATCTGTTTCCTCAGATAGGTGTAGAGATCGTGTCTGAACCCAACGTATATGCTGCGCGTATGAATGAACAAATGCAGCGGACTTTTTCCGTTCAGCATTTGCCGTATGTTCTGGCAGAAGCGGAGGATATCCCGAGACCATGGAATAAAGTGGTTTTTAGAGGATCTTCGGAGGAACTGGCACCTTTGGAGCAATTTGCTCACAAGAAATACCGGGAAAACAACCATTTTTCAGATTTTCAATACATTCGAAAAGCTGAAGAAGCGGTAGAAGTCGTTAACCGTGGAGTTCATAAAGGAACAGGACTTAGACAGTTGTGCGATGTTCTTCAGATTCCCAAATCAAAGGTAATAGCGATTGGCGGGTCACACAGCGATGATGAGATGTTCTCCGCGTCTGGGATTAGGATCTGTGTAGCAAATGCCCCAGCAGATCTGCGTTTTAAAATGGATCTCACAGTTGGTACGTGCCTCAGGGGAGGCGTTGCAGATGTACTCGAGAGATTTGAAGATATTGTAGGCGATTATGAACAATTGAGTTTGGAATTGTGAGGTGGAAGATGGATTTCTTTAAAAGAGCACAAGAATTGAAAGATGAGGCAATCGAGATCAGAAGGCATTTGCATCAGTGTCCTGAGATCGGATTTGAACTGCCCGAAACAACGAAATATATCAAGGAAAAACTGGATGAGTACGGAGTCACGTACAAAGAGATCTGTAAATGTGGTCTTGTTGCAGATATTGGTGATCCGAACGGAAAGGTCATATTGATCCGGGCTGATATTGATGCTCTTCCTTCTAGAGAAGTGAGTGGCGAGCCTTTTGCAGCGACTAACGGAAACTCTCACTCTTGTGGGCACGATTTCCATTGTACTTCATTGCTTATCTGCGCAAAAATGCTTAAGGAAGTCGAAGGTGAATTGAAAGGATTGGTTCGTCTATGTTTCCAACCGGATGAGGAATCGATTCACGGCGCAATAGAAATGATTGAAAAAGGTGTCTTGGAAAACCCTCATGTAGACGCTGCCATCTCCATGCATACAAAAGTCCAATTCCCGACCGGAAAGTATAATGTCGGAAAAGGAAATTATCTTTGCAGTAGCGATATATTCAGAGTAGAGATCACAGGTATCGCTTCCCATGGTTCTGCACCGGAGACAGGAGTTGACCCCATCAATATTGCCTCTAAAGTGATCGATGCTGTTCAAACGATTCAGACAAGAGAGATCAACACGCTGGACCCCAATGTCATCACTTTTGGAAGCATCCATGGCGGCACAGCGCCTAATGTGATCCCTGATACGGTTGAAATGACGGGAACGATTCGTTGCTTTACTGCTTCATCTAGACCAGTGATCAAAAAACGATTTGTGGAATTGATCGAACAGATCTGTTCGGTGTACCACGCGAAGGCAAATGTGGAATTCACTTCTCAGACACCAATAACATACAATGATGAACAATTGTGTGATGACATCTGTAGATACCTTACAGAGATGGTAGGGGAAGATGGAGTTTCAACTTATGCAAGCGGTGTGAAAGGTTCTGACGACTTTGCCTATTTCTCAGAGAAAGTTCCTGCGGTGATGTATCATGTTGGAATGGGCACAGCAGAAAACGGATATACCTATTCTCTTCACAATCCTCATGTTCGTTTTGATGAAAACGCATTGCCTTATTGTTGTGCAGCATTTGCAGAGATAACCAGCAGATGGGTCAACGAACATACAAGATAATTGGAGTATGATGAAAGAAAGATGGGTCGCCTCACGGTGACCCATCTGAAATTATTTGGTAGCCCGGATGAAATGAATAGGCAATCCTTGGTCCAAAAATTTTTGCTCGTGTTCTGTTAATGTCGCTACGTCCAAGGGGTATTTTGAATAGTAATCATCTAATTGTTCCACCATATTCATTCCAGCTTCATGAAAATATGGGATGCTCTCTTCAAAAAGCATGTCGCTATCTGTTTTAAAACAGATCTCAGCTGAATCGCTCATGATCTCTTTATATTGGAGAAGTTGCCTTGTGTGGGTCAACCTTCTTTTTTTATGTGCATCTTTTGGCCATGGATTTGGAAAGTTGATAAAAATGCGATCTATTTGATCATTCTTGGAAAAAGCATAGCGGATGCGCTCGATATCGAGCGAAAGAAGTTTACAGTTCAAGTTCTCGATGTGCCGATCGTCATATGCAGATTGAAGGTTTCTCCTCGCATAAGCGAGCATAAGGCTCTTAATATCAGCGCCGATGAAATTGATATCGGGATGAAAAGGAGCAAAACCTGCGAGGAAAAGACCTTTTCCGCAGCCAAGCTCAAGCCATATAGGGTTATTATTTCCAAAGACCAAAGACCAATTTCCAGAATTGCTGAAGGAGTCTTGGATGTAATAAGAACATTCTTCTAATTCTGGAGCAGCCCATGGGCGATTTCGTAGTCTCAAACTATTACACCTCCTTGAAGGTTTAAAATATTAGTGATTACTATGTAGAGTTCTGTTGAGATGAAGAGATGAAATAACTTCAACATGTTTTGTTCGAGGGAACATATCTAAGGGTTGGATCTCATCAATGGTGTAGTCATTAGTGGCGAGGA
>JAFUBI010000038.1 GCA_017460285.1 Oscillospiraceae bacterium
GACCTGAAGTTCTTAAGACTGTAGCTGCCAGAGCAGAAGAGATGGCTGAGGAATTGTCCAAAGTCCTTCCTTATCCGCTGGTATACAAAGTCACTGCAGATACCAATGCCCAGATCACAGAAGTGATCAAAGAAGCGAACTACAATGATAAATGCGCAGGTATCGTAACATGGTGCCACACATTCAGCCCCAGCAAGATGTGGATCAATGGACTGACACTGTTGCAGAAGCCATATCTCCACTTTGCTACTCAGTACAACCAAGAGATCCCGAACGAAGAGATCGACATGGACTTCATGAACCTGAACCAGGCTGCTCATGGCGACCGTGAACACGGATTTATCGGAACAAGGCTTCGCCTCAACCGCAAAGTCGTAGCAGGCTACTGGAAAGATGAAGCGGTTCAGGAGAGGATCGGAACATGGATGCGCACAGCTGTTGGTGTAGCGGTATCCAAATCCCTGAAAGTCATGCGTTTCGGTGACAATATGCGCGAGGTTGCTGTCACTGAAGGCGACAAGGTCGAAGCTCAGATCAAGTTTGGCTGGCAGGTTAATACCTGGGCAGTCGGCGATCTCGTAAAAGAGATGAATGCAGTGACAGAGGAAGAGGTAGATGCACTGTATGCAGAGTACCTGTCCCAATATGACGTAAATACGGAAAATACCGATGCTATCCGCTATCAGGCAAGAGAAGAGATCGCAATAAAGAAGATGCTGGATCGCAACGGCTGCAAAGCTTTTGCAAACACCTTCCAGGATCTCTATGGTATGGAACAGCTTCCGGGTCTCGCAGCACAGCACTTGATGGCTCAGGGCTATGGATTTGGCGCTGAAGGTGACTGGAAAGTTTCTGCTATGACAGCCATCCTCAAAGCAATGGGTAAAGACGGCAATGGCGCTTCCGCATTTATGGAAGACTACACCTATCATCTGGTAGAGGATAATAAGCTTTCTCTTGGTGCCCATATGCTCGAGGTTTGCCCGTCCATCGCAGCGGATAAACCGAGGATCGAGACCCATCATCTCGGAATCGGCATGAATGAAAAAGATCCTGCTCGTCTGGTATTCTCCGGCAATGAGGGTAAGGCGATCGTCGTATCTTTGATCGATATGGGCGGACGGATGCGTCTGATCTGTCAGGATATCGTAGCTGTAAAGCCGATCATGGAGATGCCCAATCTTCCGGTTGCTCGTGTAATGTGGAGAGGTTTGCCGAATCTTGAGACCGGTGTAGAGTGCTGGATCGCAGCAGGCGGTGCACACCACACAGTTTTGAGTTTCGACGTCACAGCGGACATGATGCGTGACTGGGCAAAGATGATGGATATCGAGTTCGTTCACATCGGTGAGGGAACTACAGTAGAGGACTTTGAGAAAGAGTTGTTCTACAATGATGTTGCTTGGAAACTTAGATAAGAATAGTTAATAACCGGTCATCTCCTCTGCGGATGTAGGGGGGATGACCAACTAATTTAAATGGCAGGTGAAAATTATGGATTGGAATCGCGCGGTAATCGGTATTGAATTTGGATCGACCCGTATCAAAGCAGTGTTAATGGATGAGAACCATCTCCCCGTCGCATCAGGAAGTTATGACTGGGAAAACCAGCTGGTAGATGGTATATGGACATATTCGATGGACGAGATACACAAAGGCATGCATGCTTGCTATGAGGATCTCGCCCGAGACGTAAAGGAACAATTTGGAACGGATCTAACAAAGGTGGGGGCGCTCGGCATATCTGGCATGATGCACGGGTATCTTCCGTTTGATAAAGACGGCAATCTCCTAGTACCGTTCCGTACCTGGAGAAACACCATTACCGGTGAAGCGGCTGCAAAACTCACAGAACTGTTTGGATTCAATATTCCTCAGCGCTGGAGCATCGCTCATCTCTATCAAGCGATCTTGAACAAAGAGCCTCACGTCGATAAAGTGGCATACTTCACAACATTGGCTGGATATATTCACTGGAGATTGACAGGAAAGAAAGTCATGGGTATCGGTGAAGCGTCTGGTATGTTCCCAATAGACAGTGAAGCGTTGGATTTCGATCAGGAGATGATCGACAAATTCGATGAGATATCCGGACAGCCATGGAAACTTCGTGACATTCTTCCAAAAGTCTTGGTAGCCGGCGATGATGCAGGTGTGCTTACCGAAGAAGGTGTAAAATTCTTGGATCCTTCCGGAACTTTGGAAGCGGGCATCCCCGTCGCGCCTTGTGAAGGAGACGCCGGGACAGGTATGGCAGCGACAAACTCGGTACGTGTCCGCACTGGTAATGTTTCTGCGGGAACATCTGACTTTGCGATGATCGTCACGGATCATGCTCTTGGCGTTCACAGAGAGATCGACATGGTCACAACTCCTTCCGGAATGCCTGTTGCAATGGTCCACTGCAACAACTGCACCTCAGATCTGAATGCCTGGGGCAATCTCCTGAAAGAGTTCGCAGGACTGGTCGGTGTCGAACTGAATCTTGGACAGGTCCTTACGCTCATGTTTCAAAAAGCTTTGGAGGCAGATGAAGACTGTGGAGGATTGCTGAGTTACAACTATTTCTCTGGTGAAGGTGTTACGGATATAGATGAAGGCAGGCCTGTATTCCTGAGAAAGCCGGATGCAAAGTTGTCATTTGCCAATTTTGGAAGGGCAAATGTGCTGTCAGCACTGTCTACATTAAAAGTTGGCTTGGATATTCTGATCGACGAAGAAAAAGTAACAGTGGATAAACTCTATGGGCACGGTGGTTTCTTCAAGACTCCTGTTGCCGGTCAGAAGATGCTTTCTGCAGCTTGTGATGTACCGGTGTCTGTCATGAAGACTGCGGGAGAAGGCGGACCATACGGTATGGCTCTCCTGTGCGCATATATGATCAACCACGAAGACGGCGAGACACTGGAAGATTACCTCGACAATAAGGTGTTTGCGGAAGCGGAGTCCTCCACGGTGATGGCGGAGCCGGAATTGGTCAAGTCTTTCGAGAAATATCTGAGCGCATATGTGAAAGCGTTCCCTGTCGAACGGACTGCAGTAGAACTGTTCTAAGATCCGGTCTGGCACTATTTGTTAATTGAAGCGGCCGGAAGAATACTTCCGGCTGCATTTTCTAAAGGAGGAAAAAACCTATGAGTATGATGAGAATGAATTTCCACAGCCAGTTGTTGGGGAAATATGTCGATGTAACGGTAGTCATGCCTACGGATCGAATGACTCTGCCTGACGAATTGCTTCCTAAGAGCGATGGAAACAGTCCTTTCCCCAAGAAAGAGATCTTCGAATTTGTACCGGGTATGAAGTTTCAGACGATCTACCTGATGCACGGAGGCGGGGATGACGATACTCTAACTTATCGATACACGAACGCGGAACGTTTTGCTCAGGAATACTGTGTGATGCTGGTCACGCCGAATATCGTCAACAGTTTTGGTGTTGATACGGAATATGGTGTCAAGTATCAGAGTTTTCTTTCCAAAGAGCTGCCGCTGGTGATACAGACACTGTTCCCGTCCTCACCGAAGAGAGAGGACAATTTCATCATGGGCTATGCCATGGGCGGAAACGTTGCCATAGGAACAGCGCTTTTGAATCCGGAACTATTTGGATACTGCGTGGACATGTCCGGTGGTATCGGAATGACTTTGGACCAGGATCGGCTGATGGATGAACTGGCACAGGATCATTTCACCAAGAGAATGCCCCTATACGCTGCTACTTTTGGGGCTGGCAAAGATCTTCACGGATCGCGTTTTGACCTCATGAAGGCTGCTAAGGAAGCCCTTGCGGGAGGAAATCCGACCCCTGTGCACGTTCTTTGCGGAGGTGACGAGTTTATCCGAGATCGAGTCGAGAACGATGTCGCTTTGCTGCGCCAGATCGAGTACCCGGTAGAATACACTGTTGCGCCGGGTTATACCCACGACTTCCCGCTTTGGGAGGCATATATTCCGATCGCCATGAGGGATTATCTGCCTCTGAAATGTGAACCTATTTATCCGGAATAATTAAAGAATAGTTGAAAGGAGAAAAGACATTGGTACAGGAATACTATCGCAATGTGGTCACCGGTTCTCAGATGCTCTATTTTCACAAACCGGACAAAGACCTTAAAATGAACTTCAAGATGGATCCATACGATAAGGATATGGATAAGAAGATAAGGGATATCCGTCTTGTTGACGCGGAACCTGCAATTAAGATCTTGGATAACGGAGATGTTCGTTTCCGCTATTACGCTCCAAATGCGA
>JAFUBI010000039.1 GCA_017460285.1 Oscillospiraceae bacterium
AAATAATGAGCGAATAACGGTAAAGAAAATCATTGAAAAGGCCGGTATACACAAGTCCACATGTTATTTTTACTATGAATGGGTCGATGATGTTCTAACAGAGATCAAAGAACGTATGATGAACCTGCTGGTTTCTACCATAGAGAGTAAGAACCGAGATAAGGGCGACTTTCAGCAAGTCATGATAGAAATGCGGGAGATGTTTCAAGAGAACCGAAAGTATCTAATCCCTCTGGTTCTGGAACAGCGTGGTGGAGAGTTTGCCGTAAACTATCGAGAATACATCAAAGAACATTTTGCAGAAGATATCGGTTTGGATTACAAAACTGGCAATGATGTAAAAAACGATGTGGCAAATTGTGTTCTTGCTGGATTGGTCGAAATAATGCTGTATGAATTATCCAGTGAGATAATCCCTGATGAGTTTACATATAAAATCGGTGACGGGATTATCAAAAAAGGTGTGGCACTGACATTGAACGAAGATTTGAATATCAAGTTCGGAAGATGAGCAGAACCCCTGGCAATTCCAGTTTGTCGAGATAATAATCATATTTACAAGACAGCTTCGGCTGTCTATTTTACTCTGTTTTTAACGGGGGCACAGAGAAAAAACTCGTAAACTCAGCTTTTCCTTTAGTTTCAGGACTATTCTTGATTGCGCTTATTCTGTTTTCTTTCTCTAGCTGTTAAAAAACAGGTCAGGGATGGTTTCCCAAATATGGCTACGGTCTCTTTGAGGGCAAAAGGACAAAGATGTACATCAACAGGAGGTGGCTGCAGCGCTGTACAGTTCAGGTGGTACTGCCCTCCTGAAATGACGGTGGTGACCTTGCGCAGTATAGTATAATGTAGAAAAACGAAGGAGTAATGACTATGAGCAAGGTAAATGATTTCTTAAATGAAGCCTGTACTTTTTATCTGGCAACTGTAGACGGTGATCAGCCCAGAATCCGCCCACTTGGACTTCATTTCGAGTTGGACGGCAAATTACTGTTTGGAATTGGTGAATTTAAAGCTGTTTATCGGCAGATGCAGGCGAATCCTAAAGTGGAGATCGCAGTATGCAAACCGAACGGTCACTGGTTGCGTTATACCGGCACTGCTGTTTTTGAAACGGATCCCAAATATGCGGAAGCAGCTCTTGAAATATCTCCTGGTCTCAGAAAGATCTACAATGAAGAGACAGGCAATAAGATGGCGGTCTTCCATCTGGAGGATGCCACAGCGAGGGATATCGCAGTTATGGGCGAAGGTGAGGACCTTCTAGCGTAAATCTTGGGTGAAATAATCATGGCAACGTTACAGGAAAAAGTTGAGAAGAGGATACGGGAAGGACGGGAATTCGTTTCCTGTTGGGAGTTCGATGAGCAAGACTTCGAAGGGTACCTGACAGATCAGGAACAGAAACTTCCTCAACCTGCTCTCTCCAAGGCTCCCATGACCGATAAGGGGATGGATCTGCCAAAGGACTTCTCGGAACTGAGTATCGACAATGATTTTCTTCATGTCATCAATTCCAGGGAAAGCCACCGCGTATATACGGGTGAGGCTATGAGCCTCACGGAACTCTCCTATCTTCTCTGGTGCACTCAGGGTGTGAAAGAGATACGTGGAAAATCCTACGCTACATTGCGCACAGTCCCGTGTGGCGGCGCAAGACATGAGTTCGAATGCTATTTCGCGGTCCGCAATGTAGAAGGACTTGAGCCGGGATTGTACCACTATCTTCCGATGCATCACCAATGTGAATTTTTGGGGGTGGTGGATGATCTGGATGATTGGGTCAGCAGATCACTTTGCGGACAGCGGTGGGCTGCAACAGCGAACGTAGTCTTTTATTACAGTGCGGTGTTTTATCGGGCGGAATGGAGATACGGGATCTCTTCTCATCGAGTTTTGCTCATCGACAGCGGGCATATCACAGAAAACATGTATCTTGCTGCCACATCCATCGGATTGGGCGGATGTGCCATCGGGGCTGTAGATGGGAAAACTGTTGATGCAGCGCTTGGTCTTGACGGTATAGAGGAAGCTTCTTTTTACGCTATGCCTGTAGGCAAAGTGACGGCAAAAGACAAAGCAAAAGAAAAAGCCTTCTACGTTTTCGTAGAAGAGCAGGGGCTCTGATTTCTTTACAGACAATAGCAAGAGCCATTACTTTTCAGCGTAAGAAGAGTAATGGCTCTTTTTGTATGGGGATTATTCTGCCTCGTAGTGCTCCAGAAAGGAATGGCTTTCTCCCTGGAACTTGTATCCGGGGAAGGTGTTGATCTCAACGGAATGCAGGCTGTTAAAGATGCTTTTTTCAATATCCGGGTTGTCTTTTTTCAGTTTGCGGATCAGTTCCGTGACCTCCTTGCGTTTGCTCTCGCTGACTCCTGTTTCCGTATTCTCGGTGAAGCGGCATGCACACTGCAGGAAGGAAAGGGCGTTGTAGCGTACCCACGCACGTATATCGTCTTCATGAACACAGTACAGAGGACGGATCAGTTCCATCCCTTCGAAATTCTTGCTCCGAAGTTTTGGGAGCATGGCAGACATCTGAGAACTGTAGAACATTCCGATCAGTGTAGTCTCGATGACGTCAGAGAAGTGGTGACCAAGGGCGATCTTGTTGCATCCGAGTTCCTTTGCCTTGCTGTAAGCGTGCCGCGTCGCATCCTGGCACACAGATAACAGGGGGATTTTTCAGAACGGTTGGCTACGTCAAAAATATTGGATTCGAAGATCGTGATAGGGATGTCCAAAAGTTTTGCATTGTCCTCGATCTTCTGTCTGTTTATAGGATTGTATCCGGGATCCATGACCAGGTAAACGAACTCAAAGGGGAAGTCAGAAAGTCGCTGAAGCATCTGCATCAGTTTTGCCAGAAGCATGGAATCTTTCCCACCTGAAATACAGACTGCCACTTTGTCACCGGGTGACAGGAGCTGATAGGGTTTGAGAGCATGAAAAAAGGAGTCCAAAGTTTCTCCCGGTATTTTTTGAATGCTTTGCTCTGCTTTTTGACAGACGGTCAGTTCTCGCTTCATCTTCCATATCTCCCTGCTCATGTGAACTCATTGTATTCGAAATGGAGACAGAAAGAAGGCGTGCGCGGTGCACGCCTTCGGCTGTTAAAGGCTGTTAAAGCAGTTCTCCGTATTTCTTGACATAGACCCTTTTTACGACAGACACAAAGAATGCGTAGAGCAAAGTCACTCCAATGAGGACTAAGAAATACTGTGCTGGCAAAGGATAGAAACCAAGAGCAGGTCCCACATAAGGAATGAAGGGAAGGGCGGTGGCAACACCGATTCCCAAAGTAGTCAGGAAATAGACCATGGAAGAGGCATTGCTTTCTATGAAGGACAGTTTACTAGTTCGGATCAGGTGAATGACCAGACTCTGGGTCCACATGGATTCTACGAACCAACCGCTCTGGAAGAGAGCGACAAAGTTGTCGATCTTCGTCGGATCAGCGATGCTGTGATACGCGCCCCCGATCGCATTCGGGCAGACAACGAAATACAGCAACGCATAGGTGAGAATATCGCATACCGAAGAGATCGGACCAAACCACAGCATGAATTTGCTGACGCTCTTGGAATCCCACTCCTTTGGACGAAGGATAAACTCCTCATCGACATTGTCCCATGGTATAGATGTACAGGAAATATCGTAGATCAGGTTCAGAAGAAGCAACTGAACAGAAGCCATAGGAAGGAAAGGAAGGAAAATGCTCGCCGCAAGAACGGAGAACATGTTTCCAAAGTTGGAAGACGCGGCAAGTTTGATGTACTTGAGCATGTTTGCGTAAACTTTGCGGCCTTCGATGATTCCGTCTTCCAACACAAGAAGGTTCTTCTCGAGAAGGATGACGTCCGCCGTCTCCTTTGCGATATCTACCGCGTTATCCACGGAGATGCCGATATCGGCTGCTTTCATGGCTGCGGCATCATTGATACCGTCTCCCATATAGCCGACAGCGTGTCCGTTTTTCCTGAGCAGGCGTACGATACGCTCTTTTCCTGAGGGAGTGACCTTTGCGAAGATGTCGGTGGTTTCCGCTGCGGCAGCCAGTTCTTCATCCGACATGGCGTCGATATCCGGCCCGAGGAGAATATTGTCGGCATCCAGTCCTACCTGCCAACATACTGCCTGAGTGACCAGATCGTTGTCTCCGGTGAGGATCTTGGTGTTGACGCCGTAATTGCGCAGGGCTTTCAGTGCCTGTGCTGCACTTTCTTTCGGAGGATCCAGGAAGGCGAGATAGCCGATGAGGACCATGTCACATTCATCCTGAACGGAGAATGCTCCTACGGGGGATGGATTCGTTTTTTGCGCGACTGCGACGACTCTCATTCCGTCATCATTCAGATCTTTGACTGTCTCAAGGACCTGGGAGCGGACTTCATCCGTGAGAGGCACGACTTCTCCATTGATCTCGGCATAGGAGGAGATCTCGAGCATCTCTTCCACAGCGCCTTTCGTCACCATCTGCCGTTTGCCGTTTTCATCCTCGACCACGACGCTGAGTCTTCTTCTCTCAAAGTCGAAGGGAATCTCATCGATCTTGCGATAACGGTCGTGTATCCCTAACAGTTCAGGAGTTTGTTCATCCTCGATCATGTCTTCTGTGTATTCGATGATAGACTGATCCATGAGGTTGCGCAGACCGGTCTGAAAATAACTGTTCAAGAAGGCGTGACGCAGGACCCGAATGTCGTCATCACCGGTTACGTTGAGGTTGTATTCCAAAACGACTCGGTTCTGTGTGATCGTTCCAGTCTTGTCTGTGCATAGGATGTCGATGGATCCAAGGTTCTGGATCGCATTGAGATTCTTTACAACGGTCTTTTTGTCCGCCATAGCGCTGGCGCCTTTGGAGAGGCAAGTCGATACCAGCATGGGAAGCATTTCCGGTGTAAGACCGACGGCTATAGATATGGCAAACAGGAAAGCGGAGAACCAGTTTTTGCTGATGATACCGTTTGTGATGAATACAAAGGGCACCATGACGATCATGAAGCGAAGCAGCAGGGAAGAAACGGCATTGACCCCTTTCTCAAAGGAAGTCTCTTCTTCCGGCGCTGCCCCGAGCTGCTTGGCGATGGAACCGATCATCGTGCTGTTTCCTACCGCGACAACAAGGCAGGTCGCGCTTCCGGAGACGACGGTGCTCCCCATATAGACCATGTTTTTCAGGACACCTTTACTTCCTTCCGGAAGGGGAGAAGCCACTTTTTCTGCTGGTTCGCTCTCCCCTGTGAGAGAGGACTCGTTGATGAACAAGTCATTTGCCGTCAAAACGCGGGCGTCTGCGGGGACCATGTCGCCGGCTGCCAAATGGACGATATCGCCAACGACGACATCTTCCATAGGGATCTCATTCCTTCCGACACCTTTCCTGGTCACGGAGGTGGTGGTCTTGACCATTTCCGCAAGTTTTCTTGCGGAGTCACCGGATTTCGATTCCTGCGTGAAACGGAGGATGCCTGAGAATAGGACGATCAGAAAGATGATCAGAGCGGCAAACGGGGATTTGTCTTCCGCAAAAACGATATCTGTGAAAACGGATACGACTGCAAGACCGATCAGGATCAGAGAGAAGGGGTTGATAAACGCGCTGGACAGCCTTTGAAGCAGTGTCTCTTCCTCTCCTGTTTGAACGATATTGTCGCCGTAATAGTCTCTGGATGCGTTCACGATGAACTCGCTGAGTCCATTGTAGGAGGAATCCAGAAGGTCCATTGACTGTTCGGGAGTCATGGCGCAGATGTTCTCTTTGCGCTGCTCGGCGATCTCCAGTCTCTTTTCGATGGATTCAAGTAATTGTCTTTTTTTCTTGCTTTCGAACGTCATCGGAACCGCTCCCTTCTTCTGAGCATCCGATGAGCGAAATGATATGTTTGTTTTTCATTTTTCTGCCTTTCAGATGTGTGTAGTCACACCGTGAAGACAGTTCCTGAATTCGCGGTATGACAGTGGATGTTCGTACTTCGCGGGACCTGGGACAGGTCTCCGCTGGGATCTGTGCTATTCAACGTCGTACCGCCTTTCTTTTAATAATCAAAAATCGCACCGGGTAACGGTGCGATCCGAAAAAGAAGATCTGTTTTCATTCCCAATTGTTGGGAGAAAGTCACCGTTACAAGCTTTAGCATCGGAAGGCAGTGAAACTGCATTAAGTAGGGGCCTTGGTTTCGACCTCACCTGTTGACCGATACTGCAGAGTCTCCTCCGCACCACGGCAGCAGCCCATATCCTTCCGGTAGCCTCACCTACCGATTTTTGTCACTGTTATTATAGTTTTATTTTGTACTTTGGGTCAATAAAAATCGTCATTTTGCGGAAACTGTGCATAGCGCGGAGGAAATGGATTGTTCGATGTAAGCATGTATAGCCGCACAAGTAGTGACGGAGAGAGCATCCGGTTTTGCTTTCTCATAAGACATGGATACTTCTTTGGAAGTCTTGTGAAACATCTCACGGAAATTGGTGTAGAGTTCCTCCAGAGAGTGAGTAGCCAGTTCATCCTCTAAAAGAGATTTGATTTGGACCATCGTCAGAGCGGATTTCAGGATATAGATCATTATGAGATATACAAGATGAACTCGCGTATATCTCTTTTTTTGTGGTGCCGGCATGACGCCCTGTTTTACGTAATTGTTGATCATGGAAGAGGTGATGCCCTTATCGTCCGATCCGGAAAATGTACCAAGATAACGTGTCAGAAGAGAAAGGACCTGATCCATATAAAGGTCCAGATCTGGTATCTCGTTCCACTGTGGAAGAGAAGAAGCGGAAAACTTGTCCAGTACCTTTTTGTTGTCTTCCATATAGAGCCTCCGTACTGTTGTTATACCAATCATATCAAGGAGTGATCAATATGGCAATACGCGATTAGCCATATTGCTTGACAAGTTATCAGATATTGTATAATCTAGTAATGAAGACTAGATGCAAAGGAGGGCAAAATGAGAAGATACTGGGAAGAAGTAAAGATACCGAACTATTCTGTTCGGGAGGAGAGGCTGAATGCTATCACTCATGGTTTGGGAGCAGCGTTTGGAATCGTTGCGCTTGTCCTTATGGAAGTGCGTTCAAAGACAGCGCTGGGACATGTAACTTCCGCTTTGTTTGGCTCAATGATGATCCTGACTTATATCATGTCCTGTCTATACCACGCAGTTCCTCCAAGATTTGAAGGGAAGAAAGTTCTTCGAATATTGGACCACTGCAACGTTTTTCTACTTGTGTTCGGCACCTATATCCCAGTTACTCTTATCAGTGTGGGAGGCGCGCTTGGGTGGGTGCTCTTTGGAATCGTTGCATTTGTCACGACGGTCGGAATCGTGCTGACTGTAGTGGATGTGGATCGAACAGGCGTCTTACAAGTGATCTGCCACCTTGTAAATGGGTGGTCCATCCTTATCGGTATCCCATCCCTTCTGAGGAATGCCGGTTTTACCGGAGTATTCTATATGGCACTTGGCGGAGTCTTATATTCCCTTGGAGCCATCTTGTATGGGATCGGATCCAAAGTGAAGTATATGCATAGCGTCTTTCATGTGTTTTGCCTCATGGGAAGTGTTGCGCATTTTTGGGCAATCTATCGTTATGTCCTGTGATTTTCTGCAAAGTATGTTTCAAAGCGTAATATTAAGCTTAAATGTAAACAAATTATTAATTCGGTACCGAAACAATTGACAGCGTGTCAGGATCATATTATTATGGTACCGAACTAAAATGATTTGACACATGAGAGAAAGGAGAAACATATTGACAGAAAACATCAATTTTGAACTTTTAAAAGAACTGCGCAAAGCCGGCGCTAAAGTAACTCACCCAGGAAAGCCAGGTCCGGATCACAAGATGATGGGTGATCGTCGCCCTCCAATGGGCGAACATTTTGGAATGCCTCACAACTGTGACAGGCGACCGATGGAAGGAAAGGATCCATTCCGGAATGTCGAGATGCACAAACACGGACCAATGCACGGACCAGGAAAAGATGGACACGGCAATGATAGACCTCTTCCAAGAGAGTTCGTGCTGTCCCTCCTTCTGGATAACGGCAACGAGGGGATCCGTCAGAAAGATCTCGCGGATAAGTTGGGGATTCGTTCGGCTGCCATGTCGGAAGCAATCAACAAATTGGAAGACAATGGTTACATCGAGAGGAAAGTGGACGAAACAGATCGCAGAGCAACTTTGATCTTCCTCACGGAAAAGGGCGAGGCCAGGGCAAATGAGGTCAAGGATCAGCGTCAGCATCGCTTTGACAGGATCTTTGGAGATCTTACAGATGCGGAAAAAGAGCAGCTTCTTATGTTGCTCAAAAAGATGAACGGCAGTCTCTCGCAAGAGTGATGAAACGATAAGAATAAATGCGGGGAGCGATCCCCGCTATTCTTTTGTGATCAATTTTTCTGCATGTGGCAGCAGAAACAGGTATAATGGTTACATATCTAGCGGGAGGAATGTGAGATATGGATTATCGGAAGAAACTGATCATCGATACAGACTGTGGATCGGATGACGCTATGGCGATCGCTATGGCTTTGAGAGATCCAAGATATGAGATCCTCTGTTTCACGACTGTCACTGGAAATGTGGATGCGAGACAAGCTGCAAGAAACACATTGTTCACGATCGAGGCGGCGGGAACCTATGAGCCACCCGTATATATTGGATGTGAAACACCCCTGCTGGTTCCATTTGTTGGTGCTGCGGAGACCCACGGACAGGACGGAATGGGGGATATGGGGCTTGTTCCCAAACGTCTCACTGTTGCAAAAGGTAATGGCATCCTGAAGATGGTAGAGCTTTTGCGAGACAGCGAGCAAGGGGAGATCGACATTATCACGCTCGGCACACTTACCAATATTGCTCTTGCGATGCGTCTTTTCCCGGAAGAGATGAGAAAAGTCGGGCGGATCGTCATGATGGGAACCGCTGGGCTTGGAACTGGAAATGTCACACCAGTCGCTGAGTTCAATATTTGGCAGGATGCGGAAGCAGCGAAGATCGTTTTTGAATTTGGAGTTCCTCTCATGGCGGTCGGTTGGGATGCCTGCATTGATGACGCCATGCTGGAGAGAGAGGATCTGGACCGTTTGATCCAGAGTGGGCCGTTGGGCAAGGTCATGGTGGAATGCAACCGTGTCCTGATGGAAATGAATCGGGATCGTTTTGGAAGGGATTGCCTCGACATGGCGGATCCTGCAGCGGTTGCCGCAGCACTGTGCCCTGAGTGCATTCAGGAATGTGATGATTATTACTGTGAGGTGGAGACTTCTCACGGCTCGTCTTATGGCGGCGTCCTTGTAGATTACTATCATTTCTCTGGAAAGCCGGAGAACTGCGCTGTCTGCTCTAAACTAAAACCAGACGTCTACAAAGAGTACATTTTCAAAACTTTGGGGGCTTAATATGCAACCGAGGAAATTGGCGAATATCGTTTGTTCCTGGGTATACTTTTTGATCGGTGGTGTTTACGCCGCGTTTCAGGTGCTGATTCCCAGGATTATCGCATCGCTTGGAGGAAGTGCTCAAGCGGTGTCTCTCCTGGTGGCCTCCTTATTTTTAGGCTCTGTCCTGACAACATTGGTGAGCGGAGAGATATCAGAGCGTTTCGGAAAACGGACAACTGTTTTGATATCCTGTATCGCTCTCACGGTCGGATGTTTGCTCGTCCTTTCAGCGAATGACATATGGGTGGCGATCCTCGGATTATTGGTTTCCGGATTCGGGATCGGAGGAAACGAGGGAGCGACCATGTCTATCATTGAGGACGCGAACCCGGACAATTCCGACCGGGTATTGTGTTATGTCATGGCCTTGTATGGTTTAGGGGGATTCCTGGTACCGCTGTTAGTAGAAAGCGCATTTGGCGAGAGTGCTTACAAGCCTGTGATGATCCTGTTTGCTGTGTTGTACGCTTTATCTTCCGTTTTAACTTTTTTATCCAGAGGGATCGACCAGGTATGTATCTTTCACGGCGGGGAGCAAAAAGGGCTCACGATATCTATCGTTTGGAAAAACAGGATACTCTTTCTTTCCATCCTCGCCTTGGCGATGTACTGCGGACTTGAGAGCGGGTTGACCTACTACGCAACAGAAGTCTTTGGTCTATTCGGAGATGTATCGGCCGGTTCCTATGCGGTCTCTGCTTACTGGCTTGCGGTAATGGTGGGATCTTTTACGGGAGGACTGTTTAAAAACACCCTGAAGTACTTGTCAGCCTTGTTGGTTGGTGGGGGCATATTAGTAGCGCTCGTGCTTCTCGTACCTACCATGGGGATCAAAGTTGCCCTGATGTTTTTCATAGGGATATTGTTTGGTCCTGCCTACGGTCTAATCTCTTATTTGGGAGGTCACTCCGCACCGGAAAACTCAGGGATGGCATATGCTGCGATGGCATTTGGAGCGAGCATAGGAGGAGTCGCTTTTCAGCCCTTGGCAGCTGTAGCGATCCAGTGGTTTCCAATCACGGCAACCTATGTGCTGGTTATCTTGTTGACTATTGCTGATGCTTTTCTGATTAAAAGGATTCGAGAAAAGAGCAGCTTATAAAGTCAAAACCACTAGTTTGTATTGACCCCCATTGTTTGGACACAATGGGGGTTAAAAAATGGGGAGACTTACAAAAGAGCTTAAAGCAGAAATCTACAGGAGGAAAAAAGAGGGGGTTAAAATAGCAGATTTATGTCGAATATATTCAATTGATCCAG
>JAFUBI010000040.1 GCA_017460285.1 Oscillospiraceae bacterium
CGCAAAGAGCGATTCTTCGATGACCATTAAGCAACTATCAAGATCATGGGTTATCTCCTTTCCCCAAAAATGGAGAGGGAGCCACCCGAGAGCTCGTAGTTCTTTGTCTTTTAGTTGGTCACGCTCTATGTTCCGGGAGATCTTGGCTATCCAGTAATCAGGATTTTTTCCCTTCTTTAACTTCTCCCGCAAGGTCTCCCAATCTTTTCCGTGGAAGAACTCAGAATCGCAGAAGATTGCAATCTTGTATTTTGTGATGGCAATATCGGGCCTTCCAGGTATCTTTTTATAGTTTTTACGATATCGGATACATTGGTGCCATAGTGATCTTCTTAAGATTATTTCAATGGTAGTATCTTTGCCATGGATCCTACTCATGTTTTTGTGACTCTTTTCAGTCACTACACCATGAAAACGGGGTTCCGGAGTATCATATTCCTGTATTTTCATGACATTCCAACAGTCATTCTCTATCAAAGATATCAGACAGAGTCTTTTCCATGTCCTTAATAAGATCCACGACTAATGCATTTCCCATCATGAACAATCTTTTCTTAGTAGGCATTTCTATCACTTCACCCTCAACGAGGCAATACTTGGTATGGTCTGTGGGAAACCCTTGGATCCGTTCGGCTTCTGTTGGCGTGATTAATCTGATACGTCCTGTCATCTTGTCACGGACGATATGTGTAGTCCGGCTGAAACTACCTTCCGATGTGAGCATTGTTCTTGCAGGCTTGTCATAAGCATCTATCATAGCGACAGGTCCTTCAGAGAAGATGTACTCGTGCCCGCTTTTAGCTTTTCTCGGGAGCTTCTTTGCACCTTTTAGATACTGCCACGTTTGTCTGGATGATTGGGGGAGCCTCTCGAAGGTTTCATCGCTATGGTCGACTTCCGGAGATGTATAGTACAGCCGTTCTTGTGAGATGAAAAATTCTTCAGAGACTGGTCCTTCATCCATGACATCCCCGAGTGTTATCTGCCGTCCGGAATAATCGGGTGTGGTCTTGGCTGTGTATATGATGCTGTCTTTCATCAGGCCACAGTTTTCAAAATTGAACTTAAAGTTCTCTGACACGGTGCCGATGTTCAGAGGTATCTCCGTCGTCTTTACACTCTTTTCAGTCACAGGGACTATCGGAAAAGTAGTAGCAAAGAACCCATCATGATTTAAGATATCAGCGACCTTTACATCATTGTTGGAAAAATAATCTTCAATAACCTTTTTCCCATATTTTGTGTCCTTTTTATATGCAAATATAAAGGTCCTCCTGCGGCGTTGCTGGTAGCCATATTCTGCGGCATTGATGACGCGCCATTCAACGATATAGCCTTCATCCCTAAAGCAGGCAAGAATCATTCCAAAATCCCTACCTCTCTGAGAAGCTGGAGACTTTAAGAGCCTGTCCACATTTTCGAGAAGTACAAATGGTGGCTTTTTTTCTTCTAGTACATCTCTTATGGACCACCAAAGGATGCCTTTTTTTCCTTCGAGTCCTTTGGAAGTAGCCAGTGATGATGCGACTGAGTAGTCTTGGCAGGGGAAGCCGCCCACTAGCAGGTTAAAATCCGGGATTACGGCCTTGTCAACTTCTTCGATATTCCAATTGGTCGTGTCGTTACCTTCAAGATCGAGATTTGTCCCAAACCTATAAACATAACAGTCATGAGCATACTGCGTGTTCTTTTCTGCTGGTTCCCACTGGCTGAACCATACAGTCTTCCATTTTTCTTCTTCTATTTTATTGTCAAGGGAATTGATGTGGTTGAGTCCGCATCGGAACCCGCCGACTCCGGCAAATAATTCGCATACTGTCTTTTCCATAGGTTTAAGCTCCCTGCTTTTGATACTGGTCTCAGTATATCAAAATGGTTTCAAAAGATCAACCCCTAGTAGCTGAGAAATATTACGTCATGATCCAAAGAGGACTACTATCATGGAGCGCATCAACAATCGTGATTATGAGTGCTGAGCAAAAAAGCGCCCAGCTTGCCTGTGCGTTCGAAGTAGTTAGAGGCTGCAATCATGAGATATTTTATACTAAACGTGTGTTTTTAGGATGAGCCCCCAACATTGTTAATGAGGAGTATATATTATGAACAAACAGGAGAAGATGTATTTCCAAAAACTATCGAAAGATAGAGCAGAGAGTGCAGATACACTAGAAAAACCTTCGATGAGAGGTATCAAGAAGAGTGTAGTTGAAAAGTATTCTGATCAAGCCCATTTTATCTATGAATTATTACAGAATGCAGATGATGCTAAGGCTACTAGTGTCAGGTTTGTTCTTGAATATGAAAGACTGATCTTTGCACACAATGGAACACGGCATTTTTCGGTCACAGACCCTGAAGAAGAAGATGTTGACTCCGAAACCGGTAGGCTGGGAGATATTAATTCTATTACTTCTATAGCGAACTCAAATAAAACATCTGCCTCCATCGGTAAATTCGGTGTGGGTTTTAAGGCAGTGTTTCAGTATACGTCTACTCCTCATATATATGATCCTGAGTTTTGTTTTAAGATTGATAGGTTTATCGTTCCGGTGCTCTTGGATGAGGATTTCGCTGGTCGCCGCCCTGATGAGACGTTGTTTGTCTTTCCGTTTGATCATCCTGACAGGAATGAAAGAGAGGCATATGAAGATATTTCTGATAAGCTGAAAAACCTTTCTTATCCACTGCTGTTTTTGTCAAGTGTCAATAGCATCAAGTTTGAGATTGATGGAGCGCCTGGCTTCTATGGGAAAAGGATCAAGGAATCCAGGCAGTTTGATGATACAACGGCAGAGCATATCTGCCTTTCACAGAGTAATGGGGATGATCTGACTGACGAAGATCTATGGTTATTTTCACGAACTGATAAGAGCGATCACACGTTTTCAGTCGGTTTTTTTATGGACAAGGAAGAAAGACTCTGTCCTATCAATGAACCGGCATTCTGTTTCTTCCCAACTAAAGAAGTAACAGGGCTCAATTTTATGATCCATGCACCTTTTCTCCTCACAGACAGCCGCGAAGGTATTCGAGCGGGTGTGCCTTATAATGATAAGATGATCCAAGATCTGGCAACTCTTTCTGCGGATGCCTTGGTATACCTGCGCGATATTGGTGAAGAAAAGAATGTAAGACTGATTGACGATAATATTGTAAGCATCATCCCTATAGATCGCGAACGGTTTAGCGAACCGACAGATAAGAGAAAAGTATCTTTTCTCCCGTTTTACGAAGCGATAAAGAGCAGGTTTTCGGGTTTTAGATTGATCCCATCCAAAGAGGGCTACGCTAGATCGGATGATGCGTATTGGGCAGCTGTTCCCCAGCTTACACAACTGTTCAGTGACGAGCAGCTAGGAGATATCGTTGAAAACAAAGATGCGAAGTGGGTCTTTGTTTCTTATGCGCGTGACGAAACACAAAGGAATAACAAGGCGCTATTTAGTTATATCAGTGGACTGGTCAGGACCTTTGTCAACGAGGACGCCATCATAAGTGGTCGTTTTAA
>JAFUBI010000041.1 GCA_017460285.1 Oscillospiraceae bacterium
AGAGGGAGGTGCGAAAGCACTAATACTCTATTTCTTGTCTTGTCTTGTCCTGTCTTGTCTTGTCTTGTCTTTAATGCCGTACATTTCACCGCATTCTGTTGTCAACTTGGCGTCAACTTGACGACAACTTGACGACAACTGGTTGTCAGTTCGCCGCCAACTCGACAGCAAAGGCTTTCCTTGAGCCTGATCGAAGGTGTAAGCACCGTTTATTTTCGTGTACAGTTTTCCGCGTTCCTCCTCATAGTCGCTTTTGGCTATACGCTCCGGTCGCAGTTGGTTGTTCATGAGCCAGTGCTTAATAACGACCACCCCGCTCTCGAATCCTAATATGAACCGCTTCGCCAGCAACATCTTGAGGTCGTCCTCGGCTGCTCCGATCATCCTCATGATCTTCTTAGGAGCCGAAACAAAGCCTTCATCGTCTGCGTTTAAAGCGAGATGAAAATATAAATTCTGAGCGCTCGCACCCATGTCCAGAAAAGCATCACTTTCAACTACTTTTCGAGAGAACATTCTCTTGTCTCGCAGCATCTTTTCCTCCTGTTTAATCGATATAGTTTTTGAAAAATATCCGCATCCAGTCGTCCATGCTCCATCCTTGCTCTGCCATGACTCGCTTCTGCGTTTCCTCCCTGAGCCATTTGTAGTTAGCAGGATGTTGGTGGAAGTCTTCGTGGCAGGTGCGGCAGCAGTATGCCACCGCACCCCACTGGTCGCTGATGTGTCTCGATGTTCCTCCGAACACGTGATGTGGTTCACACCAGTCTTCCCTTCCGCAAATTGCGCACACTGTCCTCCTGGATCCGCTGAATTTTGCCTTTCCCATTAGAACGGCAGGTCGGAGTCATCGCTTATGACTTCATAACCATTCTCAGGTTCTTCCTGGCGCGGCTCTTCTTTGGGCTTCGCTTTGTCTCCGCAGAACGAGATCTCATTTGCTATAACTTCATAGATTGTTCGCTTGTTTCCGTTCCGATCCTCATAAGTCCTCGTCTCCAGGGAACCTGTGACAGCGATCATTTGTCCTTTTGAGAAGTACTTGTCAACAAACTCCGCGGATCCTCGCCAGGCGACGACCGGGATGAAGTCTGTCTTTCGTTCTCCGTTCACCTGGTAGTTTCTTTCGACCGCTACGTCGAAGGAACAAACTGCCAGTCCTGATGTGGTGTGTTTAAGTTCCGGCTCTTTGGTGAGCCTTCCCATGATGGTGATAAGGTTGATCATCTTCTCTCCTTCTCTCTTTCGATAAGTTCTTCAATCTCCCGAGGAGTCATTGTTTCGATTCCGACCTGCTTGCATTCGTCGACTGTTCCGTCGATAAGTGTCCCCATCTCGTCCGCATCCATCTGCGAAGATCCGAGCAGAAACATATACAGTCGGTAATCCCGACCATTCTTTCCGGTTACGACTGAGGAGGTCGGCTTCAGGTGCAAAGTCTCGCTTTCGAGTGTCTCTTCAAATGCTTCCTCTGTTTCCGGAACCATGGCATATTGATCGGACGCGATCACGACTCCATATCGCCTCAGCAGGATGTTGTGCATCCTGCTTTTGCTGGCGCTCATCGTCTTGGCGAGTTTGTTTACAAGCACCCAGTAATAAGCGTTTGCGGAGAGTGTCCTTTTCTCCGACCATTTTTTCAAATCGACGGTGACCTGTTTGTCTTCCAGGGCGAGGACGGTTCGCTCCGCCTCTCTTGCGTCATCAAGAACTACAAGGTCGAGATGGATGTGCCTGTCGGTCGGGTTGTAATAGATCTTCGGCTGTTCTCCTCTCATTTGCTTTTGCTTCCCTTCTGCTTCGCTTCCATCTGTTTGATCCATTTTTCAGTCAGCATCGTTGTCCATCCTTTAGGGTCTCCATAAGTCTTGAGCGTTTTGTCCCACTGTTCCTCCGTGCACATCGCTTTGAGCTTCTCCACCAGTTCCTTTGAAGGCGGAGCCATCCTTGCTTTCTCTTTTGCCTCTTTGGCATCCAATTCGTCCGAGGAGACTTTGTCGGGGTCTTCTCCTGTAGGAATGGCAAAGGTTCGGAGCCACATGTATTTGAAGGCATAAGTCATCGCCTTGCCGGATCCTTTGTCTTGGGTGTCCGCTCCGTCTCCGCAGGATGCGATTGCGATTGAATCTCCGGTTTCTGTGTCCACCATCTTGTAGAGGACATCGACGTGCGAAATGTTCCCGATTCTTGTCCATGTCATTTCTACTGGGAAGACGACGAGGTTGTATTTGAGGAGCTCCGCTCTCATGATGGTGGTTACCTTTTCCTCCGAGATCGCTTTGTATTTAGTCGAGGCGAACTCCACATGATCATCTTTCGCCAAATATTGGACATCCTTCATGATCGCAGAGATTTTTTCGTATATGTTCATCACTGTGCCTCCTTAAAACATCGAGATCTGGTCGCTGATGTTTTCGAGTTCGTATTCTCCGGACTCGTTCATGATCAATGCGAGATCCGGATTCGAGAAGGAGCCCTTGTTCTTTGACTTCGATGTCACGCTTATGGTCGTCTCATAATCGTATTCGAGCCCGAGAGTCGATTGCTGCGTCTTCGGGTTCCAAACATTGAGAAGCGTGAAGTCGATCTTCAGGGAAAGCGTTCCGGCTGTCGCCTGCTTCGAGATCATCGTGTCGAGCGCTTCCTTGATTGCAGCATTGAGGTCGATTTTCACTTCCGATAACGGATAATTATCTAACTGCAGAGTGTCTCTGCTTTCGTTGATGTCGGTCACTTGCATAATTGCTTTATTCTCCTTTTCTGTCGGGTTTTGATGACAACAAATTGTTGTGTAATACGTCTAATGGTAGGATCTTCGGATTGTCTTCCATCCAGTCTGCGAATTCCTCGATGTAGGTCTTGCAGAAGTCTCTCACTTCCAGGTTGTCGTTGTCGTTGTAGTCGAACCGGAGGATCTCGAGTGCTGCTCCTTGGTAATCTCCGAAGTGCTCGTCAAACGCCTCGGTGAGATCCGGATCCTGGAGGATGAAATTCAGCCCCGGTTCGAATCTGTAGAGCATATCGAACAGGCAATCGTGGCAATAAAGGGAGCCCTTGAAGTGGTGAAGGACTTTGTCGTTGTCATACAGCGGCGCCTCGTGCGCCTGGCACCTGCAGCAGTAGTCGACTTCTTCCCAGGGTTCGTATTTGATGAACATCAGAACATTACCCCCAAATCCGGAACATCGAGCGTGCTCAATGCGTCGAATAGATCCGGCAACACGTCCGGGTCAATGCTGCAGAAGTTTTCTCCATCCGTTCCGCAGATGATGGCATCTCCTGCGATGTAATCGACCGCTTCTCCTCCGGTTGTGATCCAGAAGTTTTTCGGTTCGGATCTGATCTTCCCTTCCTCGTTGCAAATGATGACGGTGTGGCTTCCGATGTCCACGACTTCGATATATCCGCCGACGATTCTTTGCAATTCCTCGAGTGTGTTCTCTATCGTCTTCACCTCCGGTGTTCCTCCCACCGGTTTTAAAATGCATGTAAGGTCTTTCATTTGAGTTCCTCCTCCGTGATAAATTCAAAACTTGTTTTGATCTCTTCGACCTTCTCCTCTACTTCCGGGAGAAGGTTCCAAAGCATCAACTCTTCGAGCGTCATTTCTTCCTGGTCTTTCCTGACCAACCCTTCGGCTGCAGTGATGATCTCATGAGCTCGTGCCAGGAGCGCTGCTGCCTGTTGGTCTTTCAGGTTCCTGGATGACGTTCTCGACATTCCTTTTGTGTTGCTCAGTACTCCCCATCCTTTGCATCTCATCGAATGGATAAGATCTCGCACATCCTTCGTGTGGTTATAGCCGAGCGCCTGAGTGAGTTGCCGTTGTGTCATGCTTCTCCTCCTTATCTCAAACCAAGCGCCAGGAGGAAGTTGACCACTATGCAGTAGATCTTCCAAAAGGCAACGCTCGCAGGAAGTACTATGAAGACGACTCTACGGAATAGAAACTTTTTGTCTTCTGTGCTAAAATTTGATTGATTCATTGAGATAACTCCTTTCTGTGAATCGACCATCGGTGCTGCACTCCGCCGGTGGTCTTTTCTTTTGCTACCGTCCTTAATTTCTCTAAGGTTTTAGAGTAAAAAAATATTGACCGATGTCTTCTGCCTCGATGTCGAGGACTTGAGCACACCGTAGGATCACATCGCTCGTGAATGGTTTACCATGCAGAAGCCTTGTCCCGAAATATGCAGTATTTATGCCTATTTTAGGCGCTAATTCTGCACGAGTGATGCTCATCTCCGCCATCCTTCCGACCACTTTGGAATAGTCAAAGCAGGCGCTTGAGTTCGCCATCTCGTTTCCTCCTTTCGTTTTGATGTTTCAATCTTAAACTTTAGTTTCACTAAAATCAATAGCGAATTTTAGTTTTTTTAAAATTTCTATTATTTTCTCTAAAATTGCGATATAATGAACCCGACAAATATAGGAGGTCACGATAATGGGTAAAACATTCGCAGACAGGCTCCGTTGGGCTATGGAACGCAAAGGCATTCGACAGGTTGATTTGTCTAAATGGACAGGACTCTCTGACGGTATGATCTCGCAGTATCTCTCCGGGATGTCCGTTCCTCGTGAGGAGAACCTCAAAAAAATCGCATACGTTGTCGGAGCTTCTCCGGCGTTCCTTCTTGGCTATGAGGACACCCAGGTCGGATTCCAAACGCTCGACTCTGTTTATTCTCTTCTAACTTTCGACGACAAAAAGAAAGTTCTCGAGTATGCTGAGATGTTACTCGATAAGGAGCAGCGCGATGTACAAGGATAATCGTGGGCTATGGCGTGAATATATCGTTGTGAATGGTAAGAGGAAATACTTCTCTGCCAAAAACAAAAAAGAACTTCTGTTGAAGATTGCAAAGTACGACATCGCTAAAAAGGAAGAGTTAAAGTTTTCTTTCGTCGCGGAAGCCTGGCGAGAGGAAAACTGGGACAGGCTGATGTTCGGGTCTCTCCGGACTTACGATCCGTGCTACAGGCGAGCGGTCGAGGAGTTTGGAGAGATGGATCTTGAGGAGATCACTCCGAAACTCGTCCAGTTGTGGCTCCGGTCTTTGGCTGAGAAGTATTCCGCTAAGACGGTCGGCAATCACAAGAGCATCGTGTCCCAGATCTTCGATTTTGCCTCCCTGGAATTAAACCGGGACATTGCGAATCCTTGCGACCGTGTTAAACTTCCACGATGCCGCGAAAAAGGCACCAGAGAGCCGATTTCGGATCGTGATCGTCAAGTTATCCTTTCGATAAATAAGGACGGCTTTCAGTTGCCTTTTCTGTTGTTCTTCACTGGACTCCGGTGCGGTGAGGCTCTCGCTCTCCAAATGAAGGACGTTGATTTTGAACACGATCTGATCCACGTCACGAAGGCTGTCGTACACGTCCATAATCAGCCGACGATTTCTACTCCGAAAACGCGGAAAAGTGTCAGGGCGATTCCTCTATTGCCTCAACTAAAAACGCGCCTCCTGGAGTTGAATTTGTCGCCTGACGATTACATTGTCGGCGGATCTCGTCCGCTCACCGAGTCGATGCTCAAAAAGCGATGGGATAAATGGTGCCGGGAGAACGATGTGAAGTTTGACCGGCATTCGCTCCGGCACACCTTCGCCTCTGTCCTCTTTGAGGCAGGAATCCCTCCCAAGTCAGCGCAGGAGATCCTGGGGCACGCTCAACTCTCCACGACGATGGATATTTACACCCACATCTCGGAAGAAAAGCAAAAAAAAGAATTTGCGGCTCTCTCCTCCTACTTCGAAAAAATGGCATAAAAAAAGAAGCCTCCCGGATCTATTTCCGAGAGGCTATTTTTGGTGCGACCAGGTGCGACTTTGGTGCGACAAAGTGCGACTGATTTCTATCGATTTTGCTAAAGCCACTAAAGTTTTTGTGAAAGCCCGAACAGCGCCAAAGCGCTATAAAATAGGAAAAAACCGCTATTTCTAGCGGTTTTAGTTTTGGTCGGAGTGGCGAGGTTCGAAGAAGTGACCATTCCCTATTTTCAGGCACTTTTTCGCCTTAGTGCGACTAAAGTGCGATTTTGTTCTTTTTAGCGGGCTAATTCTGCGAGATCTTCGGCATAAATTGCGACCTGCTTTTTGAGGTTTTCGAGTTCCTCTTGAGTCTCCTTCAGAGCCTTCAAAACTTGGTTAAGGATCTCGGAGTTGTCTTCCGGTTCTATTACTTCGACGACCACACAAGGGACAATCAGATCCGTCGCTTTCGCTTCGATCGTTGCCTTTTGGTTCGCTGTGCAGACGCCGGTAGAGATGTAGCCGTTTTCTTCCTGGTATTCTACACCCAGGGACTCGAGAAGTCTTTCGAAGGTCTTGATGTCTCCCTTGGATGCGAATCCGATTATCAACTTATAGAGCATTTTGTCTTCCTCCTCCAGTCTTCTGTTGACTTCTGCGGCGATCCATGGGAACTTGCTCTTCATGTAGTTCCCAGGGCATGCTGTGGCGACAAAGTAGTTGTGCTGCGTCAGGTTTCCGGTTGCGTCTCCTGTGAAGTTGAGCCTCGGGATGTTGTTCCTTTGGCAGATGTCGACGCAGAGATCCACGAGCTTGTGAAGGACGGCATCGCTGACGTGCCAGTCCGGCTCTCCTCCGTCGTTAGCGACTTCGATGTTGATCGCTCTGTGATCGTTGTCGTAATCAGCGGAGCACCAGGCTCTGTAGTCCTCTTCGGCGTACATCCCAACCCGGAGGGAGTTGTCGATTCCGTAATTCGACGCCGCCTGCCTGGTTTGGAAAAGTTCGCCGCACTGCTCAACCGTCAGCCTCCCTGCCATGTGGTGGATCGTGATCTTCGTGATCGGATAGACTCTCGGCGATTTGTGCGGGCTGATCCGGATATAGTCGACGAGAGGGCTATTGCTCATCGTCCTCTCCTTTTCCGTCCTCGTATACTCCGTTCCCGAGCCCCTTGTAGTATTGGCTTGAAGAGATGCCGAGGAAACTGCCGAGGAGCGTGCACACCACGACGATGGTGCCTGAGATTTCGTTCGGGTACGGGAAGCCCCATATTTTTGCAAGCCCTACATAGGCGGCTCCGATTGCGGGAAGTCCGACCATGTTGAGCCACTTTAGCACGTCATACACTTTTGAGTTCATTTTAACTTCTCCTTTATCCATTTTAGGTCTGTCGTAATTTCGGTCAACGTTAGCGTATTCTCGACGAACTTCTCTCCATAGTTGTTATGTTCGTCGAGCCGTCTGTCCGTGTTATCGAGGCGCTTCTCTATCCTGTCGAGCCGTTCTTCGAGACGCTCGTCACGGAGCGCTTGGTTCTTCACCATATCGTCGTAACCGTCTTTGATGCCTTTGAGGGATTTGAAGAAGCCTATAATCACGCCGATGATGGTGATAGCCTCTATTATTTCGTTCAGTGTAATGTTTTCCACTTCTTCCCTCCTATGCGGCTGTACTAGTTCCGATAGTAGTGTTGTTGAGCGTGTATCTGTTCGTGGCTACAGAGTACCTATAAACACCCACAGCCTGTACCCTAACAGTCGCTAATTGAGCCGCTGTTTTTCCGCTTATATTAGCAGTAAGCGTCCTGTTAATATTGCTCGTGTTACTCGTATATGTTGCTAAAGTCATCGTGCTGTTATCTGCGAATAACAGTTGAATAGTAATAGACCAAGAATCTCCGGATATATTGGCGCTAGCCACATTTCCTGAAAAAGGAATTGACAAAGTGCTGAAGCCCCCCAAATCAGTCCATGTGCAATATGTTGCTGTTTGGTTTGTACTAATGTTATTCCACGACACAGAACCGCCAGTTAAAGTCCTCCGCTTCTTCCACACCTCAACCGCCTCCGCTCCGTCCAGTGCGACTCGTATAGCGGACAGCGATGCTGAGGCTCCGTCAATCGTTACTGGCGCGGAACCACCGTTAGCGAAAGTGTCACCGTTTAAAATGATTGGCATAGCCTCTCTCCTTATTCGTAAGTGATGGTGAGCACGTCACCGCTCAGGCTCATCGTCAGTTCCTTGTTGACCACTTTGCCGAGCCCCACATCGCTTTTAGCGAGCGTGACCGCGCCTGTCTTGCCCGCAACGGATGTGACGGTGTTCTTCTGCGCTCCTGTCTCAATCGTCGCCAGTTTGGTGGTGATTGGTTCAAGCATGGACGTGACCTGATTGAGAACGCCTTGAGCGCTCTCAAGCGTGTCGTAAGTGACGGTGAGGTTGGAGATGTCTGTCGGTGTGATGCTGTACGTCGCCAACTCCATTTGGTAGATTGAGCCGGAGCCGTTGATGTCTTCCTGTGTCAGTGCCGGAAGTGTGGACGCCTGCTGTGTCATGAACTGGATGGTGCCGTTTGTGGCGTCCAATTGAATGAGCAATCTTCCGTTTGTGCTTCCGCTTGCGGGTGCAGAGGCTTCAATCGTCTCGGCGGTTACACCGAAAACGCACCCCTTGATGACTCCCCATCCTGTGGTAACGATTAAGCTCGTGCCGGATGTGTTGATTTGGATGCCATCGGCAACTCCTACGGAATTCATAAGCAAGAATTCGTAGAGCCTACGGTCGACGACTGGCGTCACTAATCCGTTCCCTGAACTTTGGCTGTATGGTACTTGATATGCTGTTATCATGTGCTTTCTCCTTTATTAGTTCCCGACTGCAATCCACTGAAGTGCGGGTGAACGTGATGCTGTATCGCCGTTGAATATCCTCGCTGTAAAGCCTGTCGTTGAGTTAGCCGCAACCGAAACGCAACATCTTCCGAATGTCCCCACTGTTGAACTTGAGTAAAATCCTACTACTATCACGGGAACCTCCGTAAACGCTTCATCGAATGTGAACGCCACATCTTTGTAGCCCCCGCTTGCTGTGACTACACCGCTAGTAGTGCCACTCTGTATTTTCTTCGGGGGACGCACTATTCCGCTCGCCATTATTCCTCACCCACTTCCGTTGGCTCTTCTGTTGGTCTACTGAAGATCTCCTGCCTGACCATTCTGCCATCGCTTGCGAGCAAGTGTGCGGAGTGATAAGGAAGTTCACTCACTGCCGCCGCCGCACAGATGGTGTAATACTTCGCCAATGCTTGGTTTTCGTCTTCGAAATGGTCATACAAAAGCCCTCGGCTTCCGTCTGCTCTCAATTGATTTTCAATCGTTGTGTAGAACATCTTTTATCTCCTTAATTCGTTTTGTCGGCGAGCGTGACATTGGCTGTGGTTGCTGTCGTGCACGTTCCTGTAAAAGCGATATATCCGCTGTAGGAAGTCCACGACACATCTCCGCTGATTGCTGAGGCATTGGCAAAGGTACACTCAAGCACGATGGTGTTTGTTGTTATATTCGCATCTGTGATGCGGAGTATCTCGGCGTTGCTTGCGGCTGACACGCTCTGTCCGCTGTAGTAGCGAATGGAGCCCGCTCCACCGCTTGCTCCATACTTAATGCCATACACCCTGATGCCTGCATTGCTGAAACCGCTCTTGCTGAACTTGGCAATTTTCAGCGATGAACCGCTCATCTGCACCGTCATGATGATGTACCACGACGTGCTGTCGGTAGCGTTCCACGATATATCGAACGTCTGCCCGCTGATTGCTTCATACGGAACGAAGAACGGCTTGTACTCTGTGCCGTTCCAAATCATGAGTTCGATAGCGTCAAAACTGTCTATCGAGTCCGAAAGAGTGACCGTGCCTGTTCCTGTGACGTTTCCTGTGTAGAGTCGAGTAGCGACACCGTGTTTGCCGAGAAAGATGCTTTCCTTTAAGCCGTAAATGTAGACAGGAATCCAGTATGTATTATTGGTTGAGCCGTTGTAACTGCCTACTCCAAACTCGACACCTGTATTGCTGACCGTCACTCCCCTTGTAAGGTAATTCGTGCCGCCATTCGGTTCAAAACACGATGTTTGCATCCCTTTATAGCAAATGACTGGTTTTCTCATTGAGCCGCTTGACGGTGCGAGTTTCGGCACTACTATTGCGGCTACATAGTCGCTCAAATCCAATGAGATTGTCTGCGCCGCAAAGTTTGCTGATGGCGATGGATTCGTCCACAGCAAGTCCATGATGGTGTCGCTTGTGGTTCCTGTGCCGCCTCCGCCTACAGCATGTATCGTTCCATCGCTGTCGATGGTGATGGTCGTGCCGTCGGGCATAACCAATCCTAAATCGCTTGTGCTTGCCACATCTGTGGTGTTCACCTTACCGTCCAGTGCGGCTTGAGTAGCGGTGGAGATTGGTTTGGCGAGGTCGCTCGTGTTGTCCACGTTACCCAAACCGACATCTGTTTTCGACAGCGTGACTGCGCCTGTGCGCCCTGCGACTGAGGTAACTGTGTTGACCTGCGCACCGCTCTCTATTCCGTCTAACTTATTTTTGAGCGTGTCGGTGAAGTCGTTGGCGGATAGTCCCTTGCCGCTCTCCTTGTCGACCTTGTTGTCGAGTGCCGTTTGAGTCGCTGTTGAGATTGGTTTGTTTGCGTCGGAGGTGTTATCCACATTTCCCAAGCCGATGTTCGCCTTAGTGATGTTGACGTTACCAACGCGATAAGTAGACTCGCTGTTGCCTTTCACGCCTGTGACTGTGTTCACCTGTGCTCCCGCCTCAATCCCCGCAAGTTTGTTTTTTTCCGCCGTGGTGTAATCGTTAGTCGACAAGCCCTTGCCTGTTTCCTTATCGACTTTGTTATCGAGGGCGGCTTGAGTAGCCGTGCTGATAGGCTTATTAGCGTCGGACGTGTTGTTGACATTTCCTAAGCCGATATTAGCGGGAGTAAGATTGACGTTGCCTGTGCGGTATGCGGTTTCAGCGTTTCCCTTAACGCCTGTGAGCGTGTTTACCTGAGCGCCACTTTCGATGCCGTCGAGCTTGCTCTTCAGCGTGTCTGTGAAATCATTTGCAGACAAGCCTTTGCCCGTCTCTTTATCCACTTTATTGTTCAAAGCGGTTTGTGTAGCGGTGCTTACAGGTTTGTTTGCATCCGATGTGTTGTCTACGTTACCGAGTCCCACATTCGCTTTGGTGATGTTCACATTACCAGTGCGGTATGCGCTTTCGTTCCCGCCTTTAACGCCTGTCACGGTGTTCACTTGCGCTCCGCTTTCGATGCCCGACAATTTAGAAAAGTCGGACGACGACATCAAGCCGTCTGCGGATGCGGTGGCGAGTGAGTAGGTGGTGTCAGTGAACTTAGCGTCGGCGGGGACGTCGGAGTTGACAGTGTGGTTGTTTACTTTATCCGCATTAAACGAGGATGGTAACCACGACACGACTGCTCCGTTGGAGTATTTGAACATCGGGTGGAACGGGTGAAGGGCGATTGTGTAGTTTCCTGTCGCTTCTCCGATATACATGTACACATAGCCGTCGTTAGCCGTCGGGAGTGTTTGTGTTGCCCAATCATCTGCCAAATACAAGAGCCCGTCTGCTTCGTTATATGTGAACTTAAAATATAATGGATAGCCTTGCAAAAAGTTTGAAGTTAAGTTAGCCGAATAACGAACGTCAACGCTATTGGTGCACATATAAGTGTTTGACAAATAGTTGCCAGCGCCGTAAGAAGAGTTTGTGGCGTAATACCAAATCAAACCCGGAACAAAGCCGTTAGTGTTTTTAGGTTTAGCAGTTCCAGTACCTGATGTTGTGGTTAACGCTTCATAAGTCCCCTCGCCATTTTGCATAAATAAGCAATAGTTTTTTACACCGTTTCCACCAACCATAAAGCCCGCAAGCATTACTTGGTTATAAGTGTTTCTATCGCCTGTATGCGTATTACCTTGGGTTATTCCGTCATACTCTGCTTGAGCATTATAGTTTGTCGAGCCTGTTCCATCCGCATTAGCGTACAGGAACATTGAATCAGCAAACTCAACTGTGCAGTTCCTTGTCTCGAGCACTTCCACCTTAATGGTTCTTGCGTATGTAGCGTTTTGTGGGTTGTAGGAGGAGTAAAACCTAAACCCTAAGAGATGCCCATAACCTGAAGTGATACCCGCCTCTTTTGCGGCATAGACACAATGGTGATAAAACGGACGGTACGAAGTGTTTGAGATTTGGTTCCGCGTTTTGTAGTCAAGCATCGAGGACTTGTAGATGTTGTACTCGACTTCGGAGACTTCTTTGCCTCCTCCGTTAGCCGCTGACACGTTTGCCATCTCTGCTGTGACGCGGAACTTCACGTATATCTGAGTGTATGGGTCGTTGTTATCGGGGAGCAATCTCGCATAATACAGATAGCCATACGTGGAGTTGTTCGCTTGCGTGGACACTCCTGTGTAAGTCTTGCTTTGCAGAGGAATGAGGTTGTTGCGTGTGAGATACGCTTTGAACTTTTCCCACAGATGCGTCAGCCCTGTTTTGTTCAAGTATTGATTAGCCACGTTTCCTCCTTAGACGCATATTGCGTCTATCTCTGCATTAGTGATTGCGACCCAGTTCGCTTCGTTGTTGTCGATAGCCGTCTTCACAAACGCCGTGGTAGCGATTTGTGTGGTGTTCGTCCCCGCATTTGCTGTGGGAGCGGATGGCGTACCTGTGAACGTCGGCGAGGCGATGTTCGCCTTTAGGTCGAGCGCCGACTGTGTAGCGTTTGAAATCGGTTTAGCGCTGTCGGATGTATTATCGACGTTGCTCAGCCCCACATCGGATTTTGTCAGCGATATATTCTCGGATAAGGCGTGACCGTTGACGGTGCGTGTGGTAGGGACAGCGCCGAGATCTGCCGGTGTCAGGTTGACATCTCCGATCCTGTATAGAGTTTCTTCCGCTCCCTTGACACCGGTGACTTGAGATTCGCTTCCGCCTCCTCCGCCTCCGGATCCAGAGCTCTTGCTCGAGCCGGAGTTTCTCTTTTCGATTGAGAGTTTCTTCGTCAGTTCTGTTCGTACTGCGCCGAAGGTCAGCGTATAAACAACACCCTCGATTTGTACTCCGGTTAAAATAGAAAAATACTCCACACCTTTGATGTGGAGTGTCGTGATTGTGCCGAGCGCGATGCTCTTCGGATTTATGATCTTATCATCTGCCCACACCCGAAGGACGACCTCGTTGTCGTATGTTCCAGGAGTCAGCGCTTCCTTCGCCATGGTCGCGGTCTTTGCAATCCAGTCAGCGTCGGTCATGTCTTCTTCCTGTTCCAAGACTTCGACGTCCCAGAAAACCGGGACGACCCGATCAGTGTCATTCGTGTCGATGCTTCCGTCTGCATGCAGATAGTAAGTCAGTTGAAGCGTCCCTGATGGAGTTCCTTCAGGGACGGTCTTTTTGATTGTGATTTTGTTTGTGCTTCCGTAGGAGTCACCGAGGGTCACCTCGGTTTCGATGATGTTCTCCAGGTCGCACTCGATGGTCTGCTCCTCGGTCTGCTCGTGTATGTTGACGAGGATCCTTTTGTTTGCGAGATCAAGAGAAGCCTCTGTCACGACATCCCAGGTCGCGAAGGCGTTCGTTATTACCGACAGGATGTTCATCGTCGGGTTTAGGTTGTACCCGGTCAAAGGAAACAGTCTGCTTCCTGGCGTGGCAGTAATGCTCAGCGGTCTTCTTTGGAGCACGTCCGCCGCCTCGATGTATTCTGCCTGCAAGTTCGCCGCGATCCATGTGATAGCATCCGAAACCGGTGAATAAAAAACTTCCGCATCAAACAAAGCCTGAAGCGGTCGCAGGCTTATCTCCTGGAGCGTCTTTTCCGGCTTTACGTCGCTGATTATGCAATCGGCGACAAGTGTTCCGTCTTCTGTAGTTATGTGGCAGAAATAGCCTTTTTTCGCGTCCACGATTTGAGTCGTGATCTGAAACGGATCGAACGCCAAATAATCCAGGGAGATCGTCTGAGCGTCGTCCGCAAAGCAGGCGCTGACATAATTCATCGCCTGGTCGAAGATTTCTACTCTATACACGGCGGAACACCTCCAGTGTTGCGGTCGGCGTGCCGTTATCGTCCGCGACTGCCATTGTGCTCTCTCCTGGCGGAAGTGAAAACAGGCGTTCCGTTGCGAAGTTCGAAAAGCCATACAGGTCGCGGTAAAACTCACCGTTCTGATCGTATTCCGCGATCTCCATTGACGAAGGTCTTGTGTTTACGATTAGAGAATGCCCGAGGGGGATAGTCGCATCTACTTCTCCGGTTGCCTGAATAACTCCTGCAACGTAAAGCCTCCACACCGGGTTCTCTGCGAGTCCGGCGATCTTCAGCCTGAAGTACGAAGATAGGGAGCCGTTGCTCACCGAGATCGTTCCTGCTGCGCCTTGCGCGTACTTGTATGGATAGCGGTAATTATAAAGCTTTGCGCCGTCCGGTATCGTTCCGGCAGATGGCTGCACGCTCACCCGCTCGTACCATTGCGAAGTCCCCGAGAATACCACTTCACACCTGAGTCTGAGTGTCTCGTGGTCGATCTCTGTCTTTCCCAGTTGGATAGTACAGTTGATGTATCTCCAGGAGGAGATTGGCATATAACCGAGAACGAGCCCTCCGACCTGGATAAACTTCAGAAAGTTGTCATACTCCTGGTAAGAGTGAAAGAGAATAAAACCGCTCACCACCGGCTGTTGGACGAACTCCTCCGTGACGAGGTAGGTCTGCCCAAGGCGGAGGAGAGAGGCTTCCTCTCCCCATCCTAATCCTTCCGGCTCATAGAAATAATGACCGGGCGTGTTGAGGTCGTACACTGCCGCGTTTTTATTTGTCAATTGAAACCGTCTCGGCATCAGTAAACCTCCCCGAGTTGTCTGTTGATTCTGCGAGCGAGCATCGCTCCGTTCTCGCCTGGCAGTTGTGTGATGTTGAACGTGTTGCTCGTTGCTCCGTGAAGCATCGGTGAGTAGTTAACTCCGAAACCGAGGCTTCCTTCCAGGCTGTCCCATGCTCTGTCGACCATGGACATGTTGTCTTCAATTCCGTTTGCCAGTCCCTGATCGAGCATCTTGCCCATCCAGGCAGTCTTTTTGGACGGTGAGGCGATTCCGAAGGCATCACTCAAGTGTTGCATGACGTCTCCTGCCCATCCTGTGATTTTTCCCCACAGCCAGGATGCTCCTTCGGAGATCCCGTTCCAGATTCCCTTGACGAGCATGTCGCCGAGGTTGTCTCCTTCGTCGAGCCCTTGCCGGATCGGCTCCAGGATGTTCTCCTCTATAAACCCGGAAACTTCTGCCCACAGGGTTGCCGCCATCGTGATGATGCCGTCTAACAAAGCAAAAATCAAATCGACGCCTGCGTTCAATATTTCCGGTAGATTGTCGAGAATTACTTCGACTATTGTCATCACTATTTCCGGAACCATTGAGGCGAGTTGAGGCAGTGCCTGGATGATTCCACTTATCAATGAGAGAATCAACTGAATCGCTGCCTCTACTATTTGCGGAAGGTTCGCGATCAGAGTCTGAGCGACTGTAAGAATCGCCTCCACTGCAAATGGCATCAATTCCGGGAGCATATTGAGAAGCGTTTCCAGTACCTGGTTAAACAGTTCGGTCACTGTCTCAAGGAGCGTCGGCAGCATCTCTCCGAGTGCGGCGATCAACTCTCCGGTGACTGCCGGAAGGTAATCGATGAGCCTCTCGATCACTGGTGTTATGTTGTCCAGGACGAACCCGAAGGCTTCCGAGACGTTTTCCATCAGCGTGTCGATGTTGGATCCGGTTCTCCCCATCCCGATAAACAGGTTTTCGACGGATGCTTTCAGCCTTGTAATTGAGCCTTGAATGGTTCCCTCGGATTCCTTCTCGGTCGTGTTCGCTATTCCGACCACTTCTTCCTGGATGACGTGGATTGCGCTGTATACGTCATCGAGGCTGCTGATGTCGTATTTGATACCGGTGATTTTTTGTGCATCTTTGAGGAGCCTTTGCATCTCCTCTTTTGTTCCTCCGTAACCGAGGCGGAGGTTGTCGAGCATGTTGTAGGTGCCTTTAGCGAATCCTTGATAAGCGTTCTGAATGGATGAGACATCCGTTCCGAAAGTGTTCGCGTTGTCGCTCATGTCTCGTATTGCCATGTCAGCGATCTGAGCAGCCTTTTCGGTGTCTCCTCCTACAGACTGAATGAGAGACGCGGAGAACCCGGTCACCTGCTGCAGGTACTCATTGGCGGAAAGTCCTGCGGTCGAGAATGCTTTGTCTGCGTTTGCGATTACCGTCGAGGCGACATCCTCCCCGAAAATCTTCCCGATGCCTCCTTCGAGTTGTTCAAACTCTCCGTATGCGCCGACGACTTTCTTCCCCATCGCGACTGCGGCGGCTCCGGCTGCTGTAGCCATTGAGAGGAGCGTTGCTCCCACCGTCTTCATGATTCCGGCGTAGTCGATGGAGATCTTGCTTCCCTTTTCCATCTCGCTGTTCATTGAGTTGAGCGCTGCCTCGGCATTATTGAGTTGTGTTTTGGTGGCACTCACCTGTCTCGCCTGAGTTGCGTAGTCGTTGGCGAGTTTCTGCGCTGCCGCTGAGTCTTTTCCTTGTTCCTCTACGGTCTTTTGATACGCTGTGCCTATTCTGTCGAGCTCTTTTTCCTGCTCGGATAATTTCTGCTTTAAAAGGTCGATTTTGCTGCGCTGATTGTCGATTTGCTTTGTAAGCACACCTGTCGTCGCTGCTAATTTCGACTGCGCGGAGTCGTTCTTGTCAAAGGATGAAGTGACAGCCTTCATCTCCGCGTTCAGTTCTTTCGATTGTTGTGTTATGAGTGCGAGTTTCTTTTGAAAGGACGCGTCTCCTTCGACGCCAATCTTCAACCCGACGTCATATGTTGCCATGTTTTCACCTCATCTTGCGGATTTCTTCATAGGTGTAATGAATCTTTTGACGCGCTCCGTGTGAGATCGCATCAGCCGCCATGAGGTCGAGGATCTCTCCCGACTTTGACGTGTACGCCTCGCACAGTGAGAGTCCTCTGCTCATTCCGTTGTATAGGTACCAGGACGCCGTTGGTCTCACTGGGTGTCCTTGTTTTTTTTTGGATCCGGTGCGACTTCGATCGTCTGCTTTCCGGAGGCGACTACTGTCGACACTAATATATCCGCCATCTCCTGCAGGTCGTCTGCATTCATGATTGCGATCAGTGTGTCGTAATCGAGGGCAGGTGTCCCTTTGAACTCCTCCCCATATAAAGCGCATCTGACGCGCTCTCTTCTCTCTCCGCCTTTCATCATCAGGGAGAGCAAATAGACGACGTCGTGAAGCCGGTTTTCTCCATTTGCTAAAACAGAGGAGGCAGCCTCTGCGCTGCCTCCGTACTTTTTAGCCACCTGCTCCATGACCTCGACTGTATATTCGAGAGGGAACTCCCTCCCGAGCAATGTGATGGATGCCATGGTGTTCCTCCTTATGACAGCGCAGCCTGCAAATAAGCGTACGCTGCAGTCTCTGTGCTGAACTCGGTGACTGATTCATTCATCCATTCCGCATTGGACGTGTCATCGCGGTAAATAGAGAAAGTCAGTTCCTGGGTCTGCCAGTTGATGCTTTCTTCCTGAGTCTCTGCGCTCCTTCCGGGAGGATTGAACTTGACTTTCGGAAGAACTGTCGCGATATAGGTGACGGCTCCATTGTTCTGATGGCGGTAGATGTACCCGAAGCCACAGAAGGGTGGCTCGTCTGCACCATATCCCTGGACAGACACATCGCTGCCATCGACTTGAACTGTGCGAGGCTCAGAAAGTCCGAGGATCTTCCTTGCGACCGCGGGAGCCAGTCCGTCAATCGTGGCTGTACCGGTGCCGGAGCTGAATACTCCACCAGCTGTCTCTGCGACTGTGTTGTCCGCATAAAAGTTGTTAATGTCAGAAGCTGTGACATCGAGCGATATATTCACACCGCGACCGAGATCCGAAAAATCGGTATAAGTCACGACGTTGCCTGAGTTTGAGTAAATCGCGATGACCGGCTTGCTGTAACCAGTTCCAACTGCCATTGTGTTATTCTCCTTAAATTATTCTTAAGAGAAATGCTTTCGCTTTCTCGATGCCCGCTTCCTGCGCTCTCTTCTTTGAGGCGTTCAAAGCCGGTCTGAAAAATGGTTGTTTCACTCTCCAGGTCGAACCGGACTCTGTGAGTCGTGCGATCAGCGTGTTTGGCTGTCCCTGAGGATAAGTCTTTGTGTGGACGTCGTTGTAGCCGTCAAAACCGATTCGGACATCGTAACCGCTGCCCTCTTTCCTCATCGAGGCAATTCCGAGAGAATTGAGTAGTCCCTGCTTCTGTGCCTCCGGAATCAAATATTTCGAGTTGCCCTTGTATTCCTTATCCTCCGAAGTTGCGAGCGCGGAGAGGTTTTGCCTTACCTGGTTCGCCACTTCGTTCGCCATCGAATAGATCGCAGTCCCTGCGAGTTCTTCAAATGCCGCCTGATTCAGTTTGTCCAGGCTTGAGATAAAGTTCTCCAGTTCGCTGCTATTCCAGGTCGTTCGTGCCATATAAGTTCCACACCCATTCGTAATGAATGACCCCGGTGTCCTCTTCATATTGGATGCTGTTCAGTCTCCATCCGATCGGAATGCTGTCCAGTGCCTCCTCTATGTTCTGCACTTCCAGGTCGTTCTCTGTTCTTGTGAAATAATCGAGCGTTCCTTGCCATGCGTGCTCTGCATGTTTTCCGTTCGCTTCAAAGTCGAAGCGCTGATCTTCTGCCCATACTGCATAAGGCACCTGAGCGTTGTTCGGTGCTGTGTAATGCCAAAGATTCAGACACGCCTCCAAAATTGCGTTTTTAAGGGTATTCAGGGTCATTCACTCCCTCCGTTCTTTCCAGGGTTAAATCTGTCATGAGGAGTCCGTCCTCGTCCGTTAGATGCTGAACCTGAACAACTTTGAAGATTTGGGGCTCTCCGTTTCCTAATACTGAAAAAAGACGGATCTCGTCGGCGATACTCACATCGAAGCGCTGGATTCTAATCAGCAAATCTGCTCGGCTATCGTTTGCCATCGCTGTGAAATATCTGTTGAAACCGACCGTTCTTTCTCCGTAGTAGGATTCGAAGATCTTCGCTTTGTTCGCCTGAGGCATATCCCCGGAGGGAGTCAGTTGCGACTCCCTCCAAACTTCAGCGGTTCCTCTGTCAAGTAGCATCACTCACCCTCGCTTTCTGAGAGAAGAGCAGGTTGTTAAGTGACCACCTGAGCATCCGCGGCATGCCTTCGTCTGTTTTCCGCTTCCGGAATAAATAGCACGCATACATCTCGACGACATCCGCTTCTTCTGCTGTGAAGTTGTAGGTGCCGTCGGTAACCGTGAAGGCGACACCTTCGCGCTCGATATAACTGACAGCCGAGTCGATGAGGTGATTGAGTTGTGCCGTCCTGGCGCTGTCGATCACTTTCATGTCGAGATCCGACTGCACAAAAACTAAGATGTCAGCCTTCGTCATGGTTTATCTCCTTACGCTTTTTTGACGTTGCAGAATGCGTTCGGTGCGACAGGAGCGATTGCGAGGTACTGACGACCGACGATCTTGTTCAGGTCTTTCTCGCTCTCGGACACGTCATCGATCTTGAACTTGATGTCTGCTCCGTTCGGGAAGTTCGCCTGAGCGCCGTGTGCGAAGTCGCCGACGATCATATAAACGTCACCGGCGGATGCTGCGCTGTACGCCTTGAGGGCGGAACTGAAGCGGTAGCGGTTTACAAACTGGAACGGGTCAAAGTTGTAATTGCCAGCTGCCATTGCTGCGATAAAGTCTGCATAGGTCAGTTTGTTGAGGACTGCTGTTGCGTCGTCTGCTTCGTCGCTCAGGTTGGCGACAGCCTTTGCGACTGTTCCAAGTCCGGGTGCTTCAGTGATGGATGCTGCATTGACGGATGTCGCGGTTGCGGCTGCAGGCAGAGCAGCGATCTGGTCGAGAAGATCCTTCACGACTGCTTTACTGATCTGATAAGCGATTTCGTCCAGGACGTAGTCGAGGAACTCCTCGTCTGTCGTGTCGAGAACCTCGTCAGAGACGCGGATCCACTTTTTGAAGTTGGCGGCGACGAGTGTGACTGCGCCGACGAGCAAGGTTTCCTCTGCGGGAGCATCGCTTCCTTCAGTGTGCTTTGCAGCACCGGTTGCGGAATACTCAAAACCGACTTTGAGGTTTCCCTTTACATAGGTCTTGTGAATAAGATCCATGATGCCGTTGCGTTCCCAGGCGGTGCGGATGCGAGCCTCGACGTATGTCGGAAGCGGGATCGTTCCACCGGAGACGTTATCGGTGAGAAGCGCACGAACCTGAGCCTCGTCACGTTTGCCGTTGCGAACTTCCTCATGAATCATGCGAGCGTAAGCCTGCAGATATTCTTTGGACTCTCTGATTTCCATTTTTTCTGTTTCCTTTCTTTCTTCGGCAGGAGTCTCCGGGACTTCCTGCTCTTTTTCTTCTTCCTGAAGTTCTGCTTCAAGTTCTGCGACCTGTCTTTCCAGGTCGGCTTTCTTGTCTTCGTGTGCAGTCTTTTCGGCTTCGAAGGCATCTATCGCTTCGGAGACTGCGTCACGTTCCTCCTCGGTGTTCACTTCGGAGATGCTGACCTCGAGGTCCTTCTCGCGTGTGATGAGTTCTTCATCTTTCGCTCTCAGGGTTTCGAGTTCTTTCTTCGCATCAGTTATCCTTTTGCGAAGCATAAGGGTCTTGAGCGCCATTTTGTGCGTCTCCTTTCAATTTCTTCGTGAGTTCTTCGCGCATCTTCTGAGCCCTGGCTTCTTTTCTGCGTTGACGCATTTCCTCGAAGTCCTTTTGTCTCGCGGACACGCTCGTGTCCTCATATGCCGGGAAAGTCACGACCGATACTTCAAACAACCTAACTTCTGTGAGTGTCCAGTGGATGCTGTCGTCCTCATTCCACTCTGTCTCTTCCGAGATGATCTCGAAGCCGAAGGAGCATTGATCTACATCGCCGCGTTTGACTCGCTCGTACAGGTTGACAGCGTCTTGATCGTTCGGATTGATCTTGACGCGTCCCCACAGTCCGTAGTTGTCAATCTTGAGCTCAAGTGTCCCTGACTTCGTTCTTCCCAAAACGAGAGACGAGTTGTGATTGATCAGGCATCTGATGTCGCCATTGATCGTGTTGTCGAATGCGTGCGGATCCACGCTCTCGGTGGCTCCGTCCCACATCTCATACACGCTATTAAAAACGGAGAAGTAACCCTCGATGTAAAGGTCTTCTCCGCTTTCCCTTGTTTCAAATTTTGACGAGGCTGTCCTCGTCTGTCTTTCTTCTCTGTTCATTTCCTTACTCCTGAGAAAGTTTTAACTGATCACCCACTTTTTCGAGCGGGATGTAGTTCTCAAGGATGACGAGGTCGTCCAGTCCTTCCCTCGCTTCCAGTCCCATCTTCTCCCTGACCTCGTTCCCGGTCACGATGCCTCGGACATACAGTCCGGTGTACACCGAGGAGACGGTCTGCAGGTCGTATGCATACAGGCTCGCTATGTTGAACCGGAGATACATCTTGTCGGAGAGGATCAGTTTCCTGGTCATCTCCTGTTCGATCTCCTGTGCAATCGGACGGATGGTGTTGTTGATGAAGGCGTTCCATTCGTTCTGTGAGTAGGTTCCAACGCCGAGCACGAATGCCGGGATCCCGAGGATCGCTGCCACTGTTTCCTTCTCGAGTTTCATCATCGAGTCGATGGCGAGGTCTGCCAATGTCAGCGGTCGGATCTGATCCACCGAGAATTGCTCCGCCGGTATAAGCCAGGGCTCTCCGACTTCCGCGCTCTCGACGTAGGATTCGAGAAGTTTCTTTCTGCCCGCTGGATCCGCAAACTCGTCCGTCAAAGCATCGACTTTGACGACCACCGACGGCTTCCATTTGCTCTCCATGAAGGCTTTCGTTGTGGCTTCTGCCTGTTTCAGGTTGTCCGCTACATCGTGGAGCGTAAAAGTCACGCCTCTGCCCTTCCAGGGATATTTCGGATCCGGATTCCAAACAAAATGCAGGAGGTTGTCCGGATTCTTCTTCGCCTTGTCGATATAAACGTTGTAGCCTTGATCCTTCGCCTCAAAACGTACCCTGTCGGCTCTTATAACTTCGAGTTCCTCCAGTAATCCTTCCCAGGTGTGCGGAAGCACGATGCTGTTTCCTCTTCCGTACAGGAGGAGGTTCATCACGATTGCCGTCATCCAGGTTCGCCTGGTCATCCACTTCGAAGGATTGATGTCTATCTTCCGAGACAGTTCGTTCTTGATTCTCTTGTCGCCGTTCTCGGTGTTTGCCATCAGATAGATGGTCATGCTCGAGATCATCTCGGCGATGGTCAGGCAGCCTCTTTGGATCTCCGGGCAATCTGCCAGGGAGATGTATCTTCCGGAACTTATAAACTCGGCAAAGGTCGAGCCGTCCAGAAACTGGATGCCTCTGTACAGCATCGGCTTTGCTTTTTCCACGCTTGTCATTCTTCCTTATCCTCTCCCCACCATGATTTTGCTTTCTTTGCTTTCGTCATGTTTTCTAAGTACCTCACGCAGGCAAAAACTGAAGCGTCGAATATATCGATTCGGCGCTCCTGGTTGACTTTGTCGTATTGGATCATGTCGTCCGTCTTTTCTATGGCGCGGACGTTCTCCACGCAGTATTCAAAGGCATCGCTGTGCATGTAGTACAGTTGACCGTCCTTTGCCTGCTTCTCTATATGCCGGAATCCTTCCGACTTCGTGTAATAGTATTGCGGTTGGTCTATGATGTTGAACTTCGCCTTCTTCATAGCGATGAAGTATTCCCGAGCGAATTTCCGGTCATGCCCGACCTGCTTGATGTTGAATCCTTTTGTCCTCATATCGATGAACCATCGCACGACATCGTCCACGTTGACCGTCGGTGTATTACTCATCGTCAGCCATCCTTCGTCTTGCCATCCGAAGAGCGGGATGTCGTCCTCTTCCGCCTTTTGGTGCGCCGCTACGACAGGAAAGAAGGCATGAGGGATGATGATGTCTGTTCCTCTGTAGTTCCCATACAAAACCGCAGCAGTTAGGTCGTGCAATTTCGAAAGGTCAGCGCCTCCAAACCATTCAATCTTCATCTTTGCGAGGTCTTCCAGTGTCCAGTTCCACCTCGCATCGCTCACCTGGAATTCTGCGAGATTAAAGTAGGACTTCATCGAGCTCGTGTATACATTCAACTGTCTGCTCAGAAAGTCTTTTCTTTGCTGAGGGTCGTTCTGCGCCTGCAGTGCCGCGTTTGCGATGTCGCTCGGTCGGATCATCGTTCCGTAAGAAGGATTGGCGATCTCGTGTTGCACCGGGTTGGTGTAATCCACGTTTCCTTTGTCGTCCTGATCTGCCTCGCAAATGAACACAAACAGGGAGTCATCTTTGACCGTTCCGTCGAGGACGCTCCTGCCGTAAACCAGGCGCCTGTAACAGAAGGAGTTGATGTTGTCTCCTGCGGTAGTGATTCCGATCATCAATTTGTTTGTGTATGCGTTCATCGCTTCCTTGAAGCGGTTATACTGAGAAGCCTTTTTGAAGGCATGCATCTCGTCCGCGATTGCGATATTGCAGTTGAAGGAGTCCTGTGCGTCCGGGTTGCTCGCCAGTGCCTCGATTTTGATTGAACCTCCATCCTCTCCGAATGAGTAAGAGATGGAGTGCTCCTGCTGATGATCGAGGATCCTGAAGTCGTCCCGGTCTTCTCGCAGTTCGATGTTGTACTTCAAAAAATTGAAGGACTCTCTCGCCTGCTTTCCTGCTGCGCCGACAATATAGAGCGCTGCTCCGGACTGCCTTCTCAAAAGTGAAAAAGCCCAGGCAAGGCTTGCCACGAACGTGGTCTTGCCGTTCTTCCTGGGAATAAAAATAAACGCTTCTTTGAATCGGGTTTCAAGGGTTCCAGTCAGGTACCATCCGACCAAGTTGTAAACAATGAATATTTGCCACGGGAGCAGTTTGAGCGGCTTTCCTGGGAGCGGAGTTCCGTCCAGTTCCTCTCCCTTCATATTGACGAGAGTTCCCTGGATGATGTTCACCACGAAGTCCGGATCTTTGTCTCGAAGTTCGAACCTCGGGTCTTGTAAGTCGTTGAGAAATCTTTGACACGCTTTGATTCTGTATTTCCCGGCGCGGATCTTGCCGGACGTTACATCTTCGGCATATTTAATCGCTGTTGCTCTGTAGTTCTTCATCATCGCCTAATAATCGCGCGATCTGATCTGCCAGTCCGGATTTCTTTTTTGGTGGCTGCATTGCCTGCTCGTTGAGTTTCCGCAAACCTGAAGGTGTGAGCCCAAGTTCTCGCCAAAAAGCTAAAGCCTGAGAGTTGAGATCCAAAACGGAAACCATCGCAGGATTCTTCACGATGTTCGTTGCTCCTCCTTTGTTCGTGTGAGCGACGACCGTGTTTCCTCCTGTGCTTTCAAACTTTTCCCTGGCGTTGTCCCGCATCTCAAGGATTCCGGCGAGCGCGTCGATTATATCCTCAAAATACGGACGATAAGTTCCGGCGTCCTCGCAGGCTTGCTTTATTCTCTCGCGCCACTCCGGTGCTTTCATATCAGCCCCCACTCTGCGAACTTTTCGAAGCCTCCAACCTTCTCGATGTAATCCCTGGCAATCTCAACATCCGGCTGCGTGTGGTGTCTCGCATTAAACTCGTAAGGTTTCAGGTCACTTGGGTTCAAGTATTCGATTGTGAGTTCCATTTTTCCCCTTTTGTCGAAAAAATCCCCGAACCTCTCCAAAGTTACCCAGCCCATGGCTTTCGTCGTTCGGACGTCGCCTTTTTTGAGGGGGGGATCTATCGGTAGCGGCTCAGGCTGCTTTTGGTTCCCTTTTCAGGGTGCAATTTATTGTGACACGGAAGGCAGACACTCTCCAGGTTGCTGTCGACTAAAGCGAGATCGGGTCGGTCTTCCAGGTGCAGGATATGGTGCACGTAGGTCGCGGGCGTGTTCTTTCCGTACTTCCGGCACTCCTGGCATCTGTACCCATCGCGCCTCAGGATCTTCTCACGCTTTGCTTTCCACTTCGCTGTCTTGTAAAAGTTTTCCATCTTTCCTTCCTCCATCAAAAAACCTCGGCTGTTCACCGAGGTTCGTTGACGGTCGACTTATTAGGAGGAATTCTGTGACGCCACATCACGGTATCAATATATAAGGCTTGAACGCTAGTTTTCGCTACAGTTCTATATAAATCTTAATTCTTCGAGTACTGCATCGCTTACGTCCTTTGTCTTCTCTCGGATCCGTTCTGCGTTCTTGTCGTTCGCCTGGTGCCAAGGACAGGAAAGAAACGGTGCGGTTTGCCATCCGTCTCGTGTGCAGAGCCTCTCGGTCACTCCGTCCTGAGGATCCGGTTCCTCGTTGTAGTTGACGCAATCCTTGCAGAACTTACTCCCTGCCATCTTTTCTCTCCTTCAGCCATTGTTCTGCGTCATCTATTGCTTCGATTATGAGCGGCAGTATGATCGCTGCTCCTGCCAAAAGAAAGAAAAACACGAATACTATGATCATGATCATTAGCGCTATCGCACACGCTTTTCCCAAGAAACTCATTGTTCTATTGCCTCCGTGATATATTTGCACAACGCTTCGTCCTGCCTCCTTGCCCACGCCTCGCTGACGTTGAGCTTCATGCTGATGTACACCCAGGGTCGTCGTTCTCTGTACCTCAGATAAGCGATGCTTCGCTGTAGCGGTGAGCAATCCTCCAGGAGTTTGTCCACCTTCACCATGAGATCGAGTTTCCGGTTCAGCAGGATATATGTTTGTGTGATCGTTTCCTCGTAAAGAGTGCACAGTTGCAGGATCTTCTCCGCTTTCCTCGCTGTCGGGTCGCTGATGTCCGTTCCTCTCGGCATTCCATCGTACTTCATCGCGGACAATCCACGCATCTCCTCGAGCCGGTTTTCAAACTCTCGGATCTGCGTCTGGTATCGTGAAGCCTGCTCTCTTGCGTCTCCCCAGTTCCACATCACTGTTCTGATGGTCGTCATTTCAATCCTCCGCGTTCTTCATCTTCCTTCCGCATCTCATGCAATAAGGCACTTTCCATTGCTGAGTCTTTGTCCACTTTTCTTTCACCCATGGCGCTTTGGTTCTGCAATGTCGACACCTGAGGATTCTTTCCTCGTCTTCAACCCACTCGCTTTCGATCTTGTCTGCTTCCTTCTCGAAATAGTTTATCTTCTGCAGAAGGTTTTCGTTGCTCGCCTTATATGCCTTGATCAGGCTTACCAGTTCCGCCTTTGTTTTGGTGCCGACCGACTTCGTGTCGACTTTTGCCAGGTCTATCGTTTCAATGTTCACAGTCTTTCCTCCCATTTTTCGTATAGTGCCATAAAGTCTTCAAGTTCCATCGTGACGAGCCACTTCCGGTTATTCCTCCGGTGGAACACTGCCGGGATGCTGATGACCGCATCCCTTTTTGCTTGATCCATTGCGTCGTAGATGTTTAACTTCTCCACTCGTTTGCACTCGATGTGGATTCCTGGCAAGCCGAGCACGTCCGGGCTTTCTTCTCCGCCTCGAAATTGCTGACCTCGCCTTGCGTCGCCATATCCGTATTGACGGAGCTTCTCGGCGAGTTCTCGCTCTCCCCTGGCTCCTTTTTCTCTGCTGTTCATGTCCTCCTCCTGTTCAGGTCAGCGAGTGCTTTTGCTGTATACTCGCCGTAACTCATGCCCTGTTTCTTCGCCTCCTCGACGACTTCTTCGATGGTCATCGTTTCGAAGATCTTCTTTTTTCTTTGGTGCTCTGTTCCTTTCTTCCGGCAAATCTCGGAGCAATATTTCGCCGTTGTTCCTTCTCCGACGAAGTTCTTGCCGCACCATTCACATTTCGGCAATTTAGCCATCTTCAACTTCTCCTTCTGAGCAGAAGTCGCTCGGCGTTACATCGTGAGTAAATCCGCTTGTCAAGTTCAAATACTTACAACAGCGCATATATATTCCCCCATTCTTTAACACCAACTTTTGGCTATGCTTGCATTGGTCGCATCTCGTCACCACAACCGTGTCACCGGAGATTTCGTGATTCAAAATAAAATCCACGCTTACTCCGTAAAGATCAGCAAGCCCAATGAGAACATCAACCGATGGCAGCACACCTCTTTCGTAATTAGCGATCGAGGGTCTTGAGATTTCAATTTTAAAATTGAGCCGCAAGAGTTCTGTGACCTCCTCCTGTGTTAATCCCTTTTGTTTTCGAAGTTCTTTTAGCCTCATAGATAGTGCCCTGTTTTTTTTCATTGTTTGTCTCCCCTCCTTTTAGCCCTGGAGCAGAAGTCGAACCTATAACCGAGGATTCCTTCATAACCGCATTCACCGTTTTCTTCATCCCACCAGGAGCATTGTTTGCAGACCGTGATCTGAACTGTCGGGAGTTCTTTCAATTTCTCCAGGAGCGTTCTCCATCTTTCCGCGTCTTCCGCTTCTTCCATGTTCCAGGTAATCGGTCGGATGGAGTTGATCAGTTCATAGACTTTGCTGATTCTCACGAACTCGTCCACGCTCTGCCTCCTTAATCTTTGCCGGAAGGACTTCGCCGAAGAAGTCCGCCATGTCTTCCAGTGCGGTTGCTTCACTCTCCCTTCCGAGGCTCCTGCGATCTGTTGCTTCCGCTTTCAGAACTTTGGAGATCTCCGTGTATGCCATTCCCCACTCGCTTGCAGGGACTTCCGGCTGTGCGTCCACAATGGCATCAAAGTTCCTTTTGTCTTCTGCTCCTTTTTCGGTGCAGTCCCACCATGAATAGTGCCTTTTGAGTTTTTCTGCGCTGATCAGTTTATCCATTTTTCTGCTCCTCCATCGCTCGCTTCATTCCCTGGTAAAAGATTCCCTCCGGATCCCACAGTGTCGGTGCGTTCATCGCTCTGATGTCGGCGATAGTCGGTGCTTTGTATCCATACAGACCATGTTTCCATTGTTCCAGTCCATCAAAAAGCGCACCCACTGGGAACTTCCTGAATCTGTCCCACCATTCCTGAGCTTTGAATTCTGCATCCGGATATGAGTTGCTTAACGCTGTCAAAAACGTCTTTAATTCTGCCTTTGTCATCAGTCTTCCTCCTTTGCCCACTCGTCTAATTCTTTCAAGAAATCGGCATTTTTCTGTCCCTTGGTGGAATTCTCCGCCTTTCTCCGTTGTTCCCAGGTCCTCACCGCTGCTCTCCAATCTTTCATAGAATTCTTCCCGACTTTCCATCCTTTGCTCGCATAGAAATTGACGAACTGCTCCGGATCGATGCCGTTGTTTCTCTCTTGGCAATATTGAGCGACTTCCTCAACAGAGGGAGGTGCGAAAGCACTAATACTCTTTTTCTTGTCTTGTCTTGTCTGGTCTTGTCTTTAATGCCGTACATTTCCCCGCATTCTGTTGTCACCTTGGCGTCAACTTGACGACAACTAGACGACAACTGGTTGTCAGTTCGCCGCCAACTCGACAGCAAATGCTTTCCTTGAGCCAGATCGAAGGTGTAAGCACCGTTTATATA